>JBILBY010000024.1:0-9149 GCA_044353415.1 Candidatus Nanopelagicales bacterium
CTAACCCATTCTGCGTAGAACAACGCCATGCCGGCACCAACACAAAGACCTTGAATAATCCAGAAGCGAACCACGATCAATACTTCTGGCCAGCCCTTCATCTCAAAATGATGATGAAGCGGCGCCATTCGCAAAACTCGTCGGCCCGTTAACTTGTACGACCCAACTTGGGCAATCACTGAAAGTGTAATCAAAACGAATAGGCCACCGATTAAGCCAAGTAGTAATTCGGTTCTAGTCATTAATGCAAGTGCTGCGAGTCCACCACCAAGAGCTAGTGAGCCAGTATCACCCATAAATATTCGGGCCGGACTTGAGTTCCACCACAAGAAACCAAAGCAGGCTCCAGCCGTCGCTGCTGCGAAAACTGCGAGATCGAGTGGATCGCGGACTGTGTAACAGCGAGGTATTTCTCCCCAAAAACAACTTTGGCCATACTGCCAAATTGACATCACGGTGTAAGCAACAAAAGAAAGTAGCGCGGCTCCAGTTGCCAGTCCATCTAAGCCATCAGTTAAGTTAACGCCGTTTGTAATGCCTGTGACTAAGAACCATATCCACAACAGCACTAGAGCTGATGGCAGGATCCAATCAGTATCTCTAACCCACGAGATGGCACTACTTACTGGAACGTTGCCACCTTCATCTGGGAACTGCATGGCAAGGTATCCAAATGAAAGAGCGGCAACAGCTTGTCCAAGCAGTTTTGTCCGAGCCCGAATTCCAGTGCTCCGCTGTTTGAAGATTTTCAAATAATCGTCGGCAAGACCTACCAAGCTCATGGCGACCATCAAATAGATTGCGAGTAAACCAGATGCCGTTGGTGGTCGGACCATTATCAAGTGCGCCAAGAAATATGCCAAAACTACCGAACCAACAATGGCGACTCCACCCATTGCCGGAGTGCCGCGCTTGCTGCCATGTGCTGGATAGTTGACGTCTTCGGTAGATTCCCGGATTGCTTGTGCAATTCCGCGTTTGCGTAGCAAATTAATCAATAAGGGTGTTCCGATTAAGGAAAACATTGTTGCTAACGCACCAGCTAGCACTACAAGCTTCACTGTTGGCTCCACTTCGCGCGCAAAACAACTTCAATTCGATCGGCAAGCACTTCGAATTGTTCAGCACGTGATGCCTTAAACAACAGAATGTCACCAGAATCAACTTCTTTAACAATGTAGTCGCATGCGCTATCAAAATTGGGTAACCACACCGATTTTTGGTCAATAGGCGCTGGCAGTCCATAAGCCGTAGCCGCCTCGCCTACGGTCACTACATGCGTGATGCCTATGTCAATTGCCAGTTTTGCGATTTGAGCATGGATCGCATCACTGTCATCACCCAGTTCATGCATCTTGCCCAAAATCGCGAACTTCTTACCCGGTGCCGGAATTGCCGCCAAAGTCTCTAAAGCCGCCGTCATCGATTCTGGGTTAGCGTTGTAAGCATCATTAATTACGGTTAGGTTCCCTGGTATTTGATGAACTTCCATTCGCCACTTACTCATTAGCTTCAAAGTTGTTAGCGCTCGAGCGATATCGGTGACTTCCATTCCAACTGCGATTCCAACAGCAGCGGCAGCTAGGGCGTTTAGTACGTTATGTTCACCAAGCATTGGAATGGATGCTGGAATTCGTTCACCGCGATAAACCAAATCGAACGTGTAGCTGCCGTAAGCGGTTAACTGCAAGTTTTCTGCCCTTACATCAGCGGTACCTGAGAAACCATAAGTGAACACCGTTGCTTTAGTTAGATCACGCATCGCCATGACTCGTTCGTCATCAGCATTTAGTACGACCACGCCAGAAGGTTGGATTGCTTTCACTAACTCCGACTTAGCTTTTGCAATTCCTTCAATACTCCCCACTTCACCAATGTGAGCGCGGCCAACATTAGTAATGACACCGATCGTAGGTTTAGCTAATTCGCAAAGATGCGTAATGTGACCGAGTCCGCGCATTCCCATTTCAGCGACGAGATACTTCACGTCTCGAGGTGCAGAAAGCAAAGTTAGCGGTAAGCCAAGTTCATTGTTTTGGGATCCTGATGGCGCATGAGTGGTTGCAGCGTGCGAGAGAACCTGGCCAATCATGTCCTTGGTTGAAGTCTTGCCAGAGGATCCGGTAATACCAATCACTTCTACGCCGCGCATCAAGGACCTGACATGCGATGACACCTTTGCAATGGCGTGAATCACTGGATCTAGGGAATCAGGTGACGCTGGAACGATTACCTGAGAACCTTCTACTTGCTTTGAAGTTAATAGTGCGCTTGCTCCGTTGCTAACTGCTTGACCTACATAGTCATGGCCGTCAACGCGTTCGCCAACTATTGCTGCAAACAGATCTCCTGCACCACATGATCGAGAATCGATGGAAATTTCCGACACTTTGATGGCAGGATCGCCAATCAATTTGCCACCAACAATATCGCAGATTTGTCCAAGTGTTAGGTCATACATTCTTGGACTCCTCTCTAACGACTACACGATCATCAAACGGAAACACTTTTCCAGAAATTTCTTGACCGGATTCATGTCCTTTGCCAAGTACGGCTATAACATCTCCAGTGTCAGCGAGTTTCAGAGCTTGTGAAATTGCTTCACGGCGATCACTAACCTCAAACACCTGAGCTGGGCCATTCTTTGTGCCATCAATGACAGACTTTCGGATTGCTGCTGGGTCTTCCGACCTTGGATTGTCATCGGTAATTATGACTACATCTGAAAGCTGCGCCGCCACCTTGCCCATCAATGGTCGCTTCAAAGAATCACGGTCTCCACCACAACCAATTACCGTAATCACCCGGTTTGGATTTGCGTCCTTAATGACAGTCAGAACTGTTGCCACCGCATCAGGTGTGTGTGCGTAATCCACGATTGCGATTCCAGGACTATCGATAGTTACTTTCTCGAGTCTGCCTGGGATTGATCGGACGTTCTTTAGTGATTCAAGACTTGCGGCGATAGGTAGGCCCAGAATCTGGCTGGCAGCAAGCGCGCATGCGGCATTTGTTGCGTTGTATGAACCAAGCATGTTTACCGATAGTGAGATTGAATCAGAGTTTTGGATTTCAATTAGCTGAGTAGTTACTCCGTTAGAACTCGAATTTGGTTGAGAAGTTTTCCAGTTGCCATTTGTGCCAATCGTAATTACCGGAATCTTGACTTGGGCTGCGAGTTTGATGCCCCATTCGTCATCTGTGCAGATGATTGCTTGCTTAGAAAATTCTGGAGTAAACAAAAGCGCTTTAGCCGTAAAGTAGTTTTCCATTGATCCGTGAAAATCTAAATGATCTTGCGTTAAGTTTGTAAAAATCGCTACATCAAATTTGATTCCTGAGACTCGACTAAGAGCAAGTGCATGACTGGAAACTTCCATGAAGACGTCCTTGATACCGCGTTCAGCCATCACTGCCAAAGTTGCATATAGATCCGTGGACTCCGGTGTAGTTCGAGCACCAGGTAAGTGCTCCTCGTCCAAGTAAGTACCTAGGGTTCCGATAACCCCAACATGCTTTTTTGCATCTAAAAAGATGGAACGCAAAATATGGGTTGTAGTGGTCTTTCCATTAGTTCCTGTAACTCCAGTTAGCGTTAGCTTTCTTTCTGGGTGGCCATATACTTCAGCCGCCAATTTCGCCATATCTTCTCTGGGATTTGATAGCTCAATTGTCGGGATACCTTTTTGCTTAGCTATTTCCACGCCGCGTGAATCTGATGCCACAGCTACGGCACCATTTGCAATCGCTTCATCAAGAAAATCAATGCCATGGTTATTTGCGCCAAGTAAGGCAACGTAGAGATCATCAACCTGGACGGTTTTTGAGTTATGTGTAACTCCAAAAACTTTTACGTCACCTGTGCAAGCTCCCGATACTAAAGTGGCGAGTTGCGAAAGCTCGGAACCATCAGTCTTTGGTCGGGTCATCGCGCTTACCACTCAACTGGAAGCTTGGGCGGCTTAGTTGTTGAAGGTGGAACTTTTTTGTGCGCAAGTGCATAAGTCATAACTTTTTTGAAAACTGGACCAGCAACAACGCTTCCGTAGGTACTTGTCTTTGGATTGTGAATGCTCACACTCATTACAAGTGCTGGTTTTTCCGCTGGTGCCATACCAATGAATGAAGATGTGTAACCGCTGTAGCCACCGGTAGCTTCGTCATAACGGTTTGCAGTTCCAGTTTTGCCACCTACGCGGTACCCAGGAATCTGCATATTCTTGGCGGTTCCATCTTCCGAAACTACGCCTTCTAACATTTCCCGCACAGTCTTTGCGGTCTCTGGGCTAACAACTCGAACACCTTCATCAATCATCGTCGGCTCGTAAACACCTTCAGTGTTCGAATAGCCAGCAATTAGTCGGGGCAACATTCGAACCCCATCATTGGCAATCGTTGCAAAAACGCTCGTTGTTTGAACGGCGTTTACAGATAAGCCCTGTCCAAAAGCCAACGTCGGGAAAGTTGTGTCTGACCATTCGTTTTCGTTATTGATATCAGGAAGCTTTCCGCCGCTTTCTCCCGGAAAGTTCATACCTGTTGATTGACCAATTCCAAATTTCTGCAGGTACTCATATAGTTTCTTTTCGCCAATTGACTCTGAAGCCATGATCGTTCCAATATTGCTGGACTTAGCAAGTACCCCAGCTAAAGTAAGTCTCAATGTTGGGTGATCCACATAGTCTTTGAATGAAGTTCCACCGCGACTGATTCGATTTTCTACGGTGTACTGAGTTCCCGCATTAGCGCCGCCCTCTTCAATCACCGAAGCCATGGTCATTACTTTGCTGGTTGAACCTGGTTCGAAGACATCGGTTACTGCAGTGTTTCGTTTTGACTTGTCATCGGTTGCAAACGGGTTGTTTGGATCAAAAGTTGGATACGTTGCCATTGCCAGGATGTTTCCTGTTCCAGGTTCCATAATTACCGCAACGCCACCTTCAGCTCCGGTAGCTATAACTTGATCACCCAAGGATTTTTCAAGCATCGCTTGTAAATTTGAATCAAGAGTTAAACGAACCGAAAGACCATTTACTGGGTCGATGCTCTGACGTTCACTCGCCGGAATTTCCCGACCGTTAACTCGCTCAACAGTTAGCTTTCCATCTTGACCCATCAGCTGATCGTTGAATCCAAACTCAAGACCGCCAAGGCCAGTGCCTTCAGCACCAACATAACCAACAACGCTGGCTGCTAGATTTCCATTTGGATAAACTCGATTAGTCGTTGGTTCACTGAAAACTCCAGGGATGCCAAGTTCGGAAACTAACTTCCAGGTATCTGGTGTGATTCGCTTGGCAACATACGAGAATCTTGAATCTACAGTCAGTGACGCGATGATCGTTTCGACTGGTATTCCTAGAATTGGCGAAAGCGCTGCTGCAGTTCCAGCCGGATCAGTAATCAATTTAGGATCAACCGTTACGTTACGAGCCATAACTGTGGTTGCGATAGGAACTCCTTCACTATCCGTGAAGTTTCCGCGCAATGCTGGCAGAGTTAAAGTCTGCAATCTGGAATTTTGTGCAGTTGCAGCAAGCTCTGGACCACGCACAATTTGAATTTCAACTAAGCGCGCCATGTATAGCGAGATAACAACAAGAAATATCAAAGTTACAAAGCGAATTCGTTTTCTAGGACTTTCGAGCGGAACCATAACTGGACCGGCTGGAACATAAGGTTGCTTTGAGTTTTGTGGTCGTTGCGGGCCTTGCGGATTTGGCCTTTGCTGTGAAGTTGGAGTACTCATTGCGCCACCGGAACGACTGGCGCTGCAGGCGCTACTGGAACAACAGGCGCTGCAGGCGCTACTGGAACAACAGGCGCTGCAGGCGCTACTGGAACAACTGGCGCGACTGCGACGACTGGCTTGCCGAGAATTTCTCGATCTGAAAGTCGAAGGAAGACTGGAGTTTGGGCAGGAACCATTCCCATATTTTGTGCGGTAACAATCAAATTACCTGGAGATTCACCTGCAGCAACGGCGCTTGCAATTCTTTGTTCTTCAGCAGTCATCTGGCTTAGCTGAATCTGCAAAGCATGCTTTTGGAATGAAGCTTGTGCCGCAAGAGTATTCACATACAAAAGTGTCATCATGCCGGAAATGATCATTCCAATGATTACAAATAGAAAAGTTCGGCTACTAGCTCGGCCTTGTGGCACGCCAACTGGAATAGCTTGCGCAATTGGAGAAACGATTGGCTTCATCATTGGCTTTACTAACGAAAGTTTGCGTAAGGTTCTTGACTTACGCGGTATCGGAGCAAGGGCTGGTGTGCGAGCTGGAACTGCGCTCATGCTGCCACCCCAATTCTTTGGGCAGCTCGCAGGCGAACTGAGGTTGCACGTGAGTTTTCCGTTATCTCGTCATCACTTGCTGATTCGGAGCCACGAGTTAATAGCTGGAGCCAAGGTTTGTCTGACTCAGGAACAAACGGCATTTCAATTGGAGTCTTAGATTCACTTCCAATGCGAAGGGCATTTTTTACAATGCGATCTTCAAGTGAGTGATATGAGAGCACCACGATTCGGCCGTCAAGTGCCAAGCAATCAAGTGCAGCCGGAATTGCTCGCTCCAAAACTGCAAGTTCGTCATTAACTTCAATGCGCAGTGCCTGGAATGTGCGCTTGGCTGGATTGCCACCGGTGCGACGGGTAGCCGCTGGAATGGCGTCGCGAACCACTGTTACCAAATGGTCGCTGTTTGTAAATGGTTTTACCTCGCGTTCGCGAATGATTGCATTTGCAACCCGAGCAGCGAATCTTTCTTCGCCATATTCTCGAAGTATTCGCGCCAAGTTTGCGAAGTCGTAATTGTTAACAATGTCAGCTGCAGTCTGGCCAGTTGTGCCATCCATGCGCATATCTAGCGGAGCGTTTCGGGAGTATGTGAATCCACGTTGATCTTTATCGAGTTGCATCGAAGAAACCCCAAGGTCAAACAAAATGCCCTGAACATGTTCGATGTTTAAGTTCGCTAAGACTTCAGGAATCTCGTCATAAACTGCCAGAGCAAAATCAACTCGTGGTGCGAATTTGGCAAGCCGTTCTTGCGACATGGCTAAAGCTTCTGGGTCACGATCAATTCCAATTACCCGCAGGTTTGGAAACTCGGTTAAGGCCGATTCAGTATGTCCACCAAGTCCAAGGGTGGCATCAACTAGTACTGCGTTGTGTGCACTGATTGCCGGAGCTAGTAAATCTAAACAGCGCTGACGCAAAACTGGTTCGTGAGTAAATGTGGTCATTACGCCACATCAGATCTTGTTACTGCCTTTAGTCCCTGGCCGTTGGAGAGCTTGGCACCGGGGAAGGTGCGCCAGGATCGAGTCAACGGCCAGAGGCCAAAGGCAGCAGCAATTTTTGTCACTGTTGACTTGGTTGAGATAGATCGATTTAGAGTCATGGCATTACGTCTTCATCAAGTGAGGCAAAGCCTGGTTCTTGTTCTGCCAAGTACTGATTCCAAGCAACAGTTGCCCAAACCTCAACACGAGTGTCTGCGCCAACTACAACAAGTTCACGGTCAAGTCCGGCCCACTCACGAAGTGGTGCTGGAATTGTGATGCGACCTTGTTTGTCAGCTGAATCGTCAAAGGCCGAGGAAAAGAACACTCGGGTGTAAGCCCGCACTTTTTCGTTGTTCTGGGAGCGAGTACGCAAGCCTTCTGCGTACACATCAAATTGTTCAGTTGGCCAGATAACTACACATCGCTCTTGGCCTTTAGTCATAACAAGGCCATCTGTTAAAGGTTCGCGGAATTTAGCCGGCAGGATCAGGCGGCCTTTTTCATCCAGTTTCGGGGTGTGGGTACCTAAGAACACCTAAATCACCACCCAAACCAATGGCAACCCTTCCCCAGGTCACCTCGTCGTCCCAGATTACTCCCTTTTACTCCACTGTCAACTCAATTTAGACACCAAATTTCCCTTCTTTAACAGATATTGACCATTTACTCAATGTTTTAAGGGTGGAGGAAAATGGGGCAATTTTTAGAAAATGAGAGTTTTGCGAGTTATCCCCGGGTTTTCGCCCGAATTCAAGCCTTTATAGAGTCAGATAACTGGGCATATCTGGCCAGTTGTTACCAGGGAGCTGAAATGACCACCGCAGTACAAAGGCGAATGCGCGATCTTTCCGGACACAACTACATTGCCAACCAATGGCAACCAAGTTCTGGCGAACTAATCGACTTGATTGATCCGGCTACTGAAGAAGTTGTAGGGCAATACGCACACGCCACTAAAGCAGAAGTTGATGAGGCAGTAGTTGCGGCAAATGCAGCACAAAAGCAATGGTGGGCAATGAGCGCACTTGATCGCGCTAACGCAATGCATGAGGTCGCCGAACGAATGATTGAACTTTCTGTTGAGACCGGCGAATGCCTTACCCGCGAAATGGGGAAACCGTTTCGTGAATCTAACTGGGAAGGTGGCGCAGCAGCATCCTCATTTAGGTACTACGCCGAAATTGCCAGGCATGAGCAAGGTCGCGTTGCAGGTCCTGCCATAGCTGGTCAGATTCACATGGTTCTTAAAGAACCAGTTGGCACAGTGGTTTCGATCGTTCCCTACAACTTTCCACTTCTGCTTGCTGGATGGCAAGTAGCAGCGGCACTTGCAGCTGGTAACGCCGTAATCATTAAGCCATCCGAACTTACTTCACTTACTTTGCTTTATTCCATGGCAGCGTTTGATCATCTTCCAAGTGGTCTAGTTCAAGTTTTAACTGGCGGTGCTCAAACTGGGCAGGATCTCGTAGGCCATAAAGACACCCATGCAATTGCATTCACTGGAAGTGTTAAAGCAGCTCAGGCTGTTGCTACAACTGCAGCACTTCAATTCAAACCGGCTCTGATTGAAGCTTCTGGTAACGATGCATTTATTGTTATGCCTTCTGCTGACATCGATACGGCAGCGCGCGGTGCGGCCTTTGCCGCGTTTCTAAACTGCGGTCAAGTTTGCACATCTGCTGAACGCTTTTATGTTCACGAAGAAATCTACGATGAATTTGTCGCCAAGTTGTCCTTTCATGCGAAAGCCCTACGCGTAGGCAGTGGACTCGAGTTAGTTGATATTGGCCCGATGTCTTCAAGGCGAGAATTAGAAAGATTCGAAAAGATTATGGATCGAGCGATTGAACAAGGTGC
>JBILBY010000175.1:0-2595 GCA_044353415.1 Candidatus Nanopelagicales bacterium
GAAAGCGCCTTAGTAAATTAGGCTGGCTCGGCTGGCTGGCAGTATTTGTGCTGTTCGCTTTTGGAATGATTGCGATATTCGGATCAGCTTTAGCGCCCCATGATCCAAACAAAATTGATTTGGCGTATGCATACGTAGGACCGATTCCAGGTCATCCACTTGGGTTTGATGAACTGGGCAGAGATTTGTTTTCCCGCATTCTTGTGGGCGCCCGTTCTAGCTTGGTTGGACCGATAGTTTTAGTGTTACTTACCACTGTTATTGGCACAACAATCGCAATTGCGGCCGCTTGGCGACGTGGTTGGACAGATGCGGGATTGAGCGCCGGTGTTGACATAGCGGTAGCTTTTCCTGGCTTACTGCTCGCAATTCTGTTAGCCACTGTATTTGGCGCAAGCCTTTGGGTAGCAATTGCTGCACTAACCCTTGCCTACACTCCAAGCCTGGCGCGCTTGTTACGCAGTTCTGCGCTTCGTGAGACTGGAATGGATTATGTAAAGGCCTTAAAGGTCATGGGATTTAGCGATAGACAAATCATATTTAGGCACTTACTCCCCAACTTGGCACCATTTATCATTGCTCAGGCAATCATTATGTTTGGTTACGCAACTCTAGACATCGGTGGACTTTCCTTCTTGGGAATTGGTGTTCAACCTCCAACTGCTGACTGGGGAACTATGGTTGCAGCTGGCGCGTCGGGACTGCTTCAGGGATATCCAACGCAGACGTTAGTTGCAGGATCATGCTTAGTTCTCACAGCGGTTTCTTTTGCAGTGCTAGGTGATCGTTTAGCGAGAATTTGGGGAGTCGAGTGAACATCGTAGAGATTGAATCATTCTTTATGGATGTACAGATGGCCGAGACAAAAGCTCGAGTCATTCACGAGGTATCACTCAAACTGGGTGCCGGTCAATCCATAGGAATTGTTGGTGAATCTGGTTCTGGCAAAAGTTTGACGTTGCGTGCAATTGCGGGGCTCAGTCCTGAGAACTCGCTCACCGGCGGATCTATTCGTTTCCAGGAAGAGGAGATCTCGGGAATGGATGGCCAAAGATTATTGGAGTACCGCTCGTCACAAGTTGCGATGATTTTTCAAGACCCTAGATCTGCTATCAATCCGGTTCGCAAGGTTGGGGATTTCTTAACTGAAAATGTCGTGACAAATCTAGGTTGGTCAAAGTCCGATGCAAAAACAAAAGCAATCGAAGTCCTGACTGAAGTAGGCATTAGTAATCCTGAGAAGCAGTTAAAGGCCTTTCCTTCAGAACTTTCGGGTGGCATGCTGCAGCGCGTGATGATTGCGTCGAATCTCTTGTATCAACCTGATTTACTGCTTGCTGATGAACCGACAACTGCATTAGATGTAACGACGCAATCTTCAGTTATGGCTCTGATTGATCAGTTGCGTGTCACGCGCGGTATGTCGATGATATTTGTGAGCCACAATCTTGAGTTAGCGGCCGCTGTTTGCGACATGATCTTGGTCATGTATGCCGGAAGAATTGTTGAGACGCTTCCGGCAGAGAATCTTCGTGAACATTCACGGCATCCTTATACCCGTGCCCTTTTAGATGCCAGGCCACGTTTAGATGGGCGTCAAAATCGACTGATTGCAATTCCTGGTCAACCAGCTTCTGGATTGGAGTGGACGCAAGGGTGCACTTTTGCGGCACGATGTGAATTTGCACAAGACATCTGCAGAACTGAAGTCCCAGCGCTCCAGAAATTTCAGGAAAGCGAAGTAGCCTGCCATCGAGCTAATGAAATTGAATGGAGTTCAGCATGAGCACGCCATTCGTTAAGGTATCGAATCTGACGAAGCAGTATGGCGACTTAGTTGCCGCATCAGATATTAGTTTCGAACTTCCACAAAATGGAAGTATTGGAATTGTTGGAGAGTCTGGATCTGGAAAAACTACAGTTGCAAAAGTTTTAGTTGGCCTGGAAAGTGCTACCTCGGGAAAGATTGAAGTCGACGGTCAAGATTGGTCACTGCCCGCAAAAAACTCAAAAGAACGCCGTGAACGCGCTAAATACCTGCAAATTGTTTTTCAGGATCCATATTCATCTCTAGATCCGCGTCAGACGATTGGATCAGCACTTCGTGAGGCATTGACCATTTCTGGTAAACCAGCAGATGAAGCAGAGCAACTGGCGAGTGAACTAGCGGAACTTGTTGGATTACCTAATCGAATTCTTGACTTCCGTCCAGCAAAGCTCTCGGGTGGCCAGAGGCAACGTGTGGCTATTGCACGGTCATTGGCAGCAAAACCAAAGGGTCTGATTTTGGATGAATCAGTAGCTGCCCTAGATGTCTCAATTCAAGCCCAGATCTTGAATCTGTTAGTAGACATTCGCGAGCAAACTGGAATTGCCTACATACTCGTCAGTCATGATTTGGCTGTTGTTAGACATTTTGCTGATTCGTTAATCGTTATGAAAGATGGTCAGGTTGTGGAACGCGGATTAACAGAGCAAGTTATGGATAGCCCTAAACATGAATATACGAAACTGCTTTTGGCTAGTGTTCCGGGTCCTGGGTGGATACCTGGAAGGAGAACTGTCTGATGACTATTGTTAAAACTGTGAACCCTA
>JBILBY010000176.1:0-2588 GCA_044353415.1 Candidatus Nanopelagicales bacterium
CTTGCTGCAATTGTGAATCGCTTGCCACAGGTTTTAATCAATGTTCCAAATGTGGATAAAGGTTCGGTTTCAAAACCAGCAGTTTCTGAAGCTGTAGCAAAATTGGAGCAAGAACTTGGCAGCACTGGACGCATTCTTTTGCGTCCAAGTGGAACTGAGCCTTTGATTCGCGTAATGGTCGAAGCGGCCACAGCCGATCAAGCTCAGAAAGTTGCTAAAGAACTTGCTGAAGTAGTCGCTACCCACTGCGCCCTTAGCTAATCGGTAGACTCAAAGCATGTGCGGAATCGTTGGATATGTCGGCCCGCAACAAGCCCAAAATGTAGTTATTGAAGGCCTGCGCCGATTGGAATACCGGGGCTATGACTCCGCAGGTATCGCAATAGTTTCCGAACAGGCAATCCAAACTCGCAAGAAGGCTGGCAAGCTAGCCAACCTAGAAGCTGAGTTAGTAGACAGCCCAATCTCACCATCACACACTGGAATTGGTCACACTCGTTGGGCAACGCATGGCGCTCCAAACGATGTCAATGCTCATCCGCACGTAAGTGAAGATGGTTCAATTGCTGTTATCCATAACGGCATTATCGAAAACTTTGCAATGCTTCGCGACAAGTTAATTGCCGATGGCGTCACACTTCGCAGCCAAACTGATACTGAAGTTGTGGCTCACTTACTTTCGAAGCAAATGAAAACCACACCTGGACTTGCTGATGCACTTCGGGAAGTTTGCCAAGTTCTTACCGGTGCTTTCACATTGGTCGTTGTCCATGCAGATACACCTGATGTTGTTGTTGCAGCGCGCCGAAATTCACCACTTGTTGTTGGACGTGGGGATGGCGAGAATTTCCTAGCTTCGGACGTAGCTGCATTTATTGCCCACACTCGAAATGCAATTGAACTTGGCCAGGATCAAATCGTTGAGATCACTCCTAATTCAATTGAAGTAACTGACTTTTTTGGTAAGCCTGCTGACTACACCGAATACGAAGTTACTTGGGATGCCGCTGCTGCTGAAAAGGGTGGCTTTGACCTATTCATGCTTAAGGAAATTGCAGAGCAGCCAAAAGCTGTTGCTGACACTTTGCTTGGTCGCATTGACAAGTCTGGAAAAGTAACGCTTGCTGATTTAGGTCTAGACGATGCCTTCCTTAAGACCATCGACAAAATCATCATCACGGCATGTGGCACGGCTTATCACTCCGGCTTGATCGCCAAGTACGCAATCGAACACTGGACTCGAATTCCATGTGAAGTGGAGTTGGCCAGCGAATTTAGATACCGCGATCCGATTTTGACGCCAACAACTTTGGTTGTTGCGATCAGCCAGTCTGGCGAAACCATGGATACTTTGATGGCCATGCGTTACGCCCGCGAACAAGGCGCCAAAGTTTTGGCTATCTGCAATAGCAACGGTTCAACAATTCCACGCGAAAGCGATGCCGTTATTTACACGCACGCTGGACCTGAAATTGCTGTGGCTTCTACAAAGGCGTTCTTAACTCAGATTGTTGCGTGCTACTTATTCGCAATGTACTTAGCTCAAACTCGAGGAACGGGTTACGGCAAAGATGCAGCCACAGTTGCACTTGAGCTCAGTGACATGCCAAGCATGATCGACTTGGTTCTGGATACAACTGAAGGTGTTAAGGCAATTGCCAAAGAATTGATTAACAAGCAATCCGTGCTTTTCTTGGGGCGAAGTGTTGGGTTCCCAGTTGCACTGGAAGGTGCATTGAAGCTCAAGGAATTGGCTTACATGCACGCGGAAGGCTTTGCTGCCGGGGAACTAAAGCACGGTCCGATTGCATTGATTGAAGATGGCATCCCAGTGTTTGTGGTTGTGCCACCTCAGGATGATGAGTTGCACGACAAGATCGTTTCGAACATTCAGGAAGTCCGAGCTCGCGGCGCACTAACTATCGTGCTTGCCGAAGAGGGCGATGAATCAATTAATGAATTCTCTGACCACATAATTCGCCTGCCAAAGGTCCCAGCATTAATGCAGCCATTAGTTGCCACAGTTCCATTGCAGATTTTCTCGTGTGAGATGGCAACTGTTAAGGGCTACGACGTTGATCAGCCAAGAAACTTAGCAAAGAGCGTAACCGTTGAATAACTAGCCAGAACTTTATTCGGCTTGATGCCTTGTCGTAAAGCAAATCCGATTTCCTTCAGTGTCCTTGATTTCAGCAACAAAACAATTGCCCGCATCAGTCTTCTCGAAAAGAATTTCTGAGCCAAGCTCAACAGCTTTACTCAATACCCCGTCAATGTCGCTGGTGAATAGATAGATAAAGGAGCCTTCGATAGAAGGCTTGTAAACATCACCTTTGCAAAGGGCGCCGCTAATGCCGGCACCGTTATTTTCAAATGGGAAAAACGCCATCTCGTAGCCGTGAATTGAGCCGCGTTCTAGTTCAATTCCTAGGAGCGATTGATAGAAATTGATTGCGCGATCCAGGTCAGTAACCGGAATCTCAAAGTATGCGCCGATGTTTGTAGCCATAGATAAAAAGTACCTGATGACTTATTCGAACTTTTACTCGTTGCTGTTGCTTCCGCTCAACAGCACCGATACCTCCACT
>JBILBY010000177.1:0-2579 GCA_044353415.1 Candidatus Nanopelagicales bacterium
TTGAGTTCTTGGATGTAAATCATTGGTGAAGTAGGAATTGATGCGATTCTTTAAATTCTTCGCCTTGCCGACATATATCACTCGATCCGAAGCGTCACGCCACCGATAAACCCCAGGGCTGGTCGGTATGTCTGTAGGTTTGTCCGTAATCTGCACGAGGGCTACTTATTAACGGATTTTCCAGCTGCAGGCTTCTTTGTCGCAGACTTCTTGGCTGGCGCATTCTTGGCTACCTGCTTTGGTGGGGCAGACTTTACCGAACTTGTTCCTAGTAGCGGCTTCAAGAATCTTGCGGTGTGGCTAGTGGCGTGGCTTGCTACTTGTTCAGGTGTTCCGGTCACAACTACTTTGCCGCCGCCGGAACCGCCTTCTGGTCCCATGTCAATGATCCAGTCTGCAGTCTTAATTACATCCAGGTTGTGTTCGATCACGATTACGGTATTTCCCTTTTCAACCAACGAGTGCAGAACTATAAGCAATTTCCTGACGTCCTCAAAGTGCAAACCGGTAGTTGGTTCATCCAAAACATAAACAGTTCTGCCAGTTGAGCGCTTCTGTAATTCTGAGGAAAGCTTTACGCGTTGCGCTTCACCGCCACTCAAAGTTGTTGCAGGCTGGCCTAGTCGAACGTAGCCGAGTCCAACATCAACCAGAGTTTTCAGATGTCTGGCGATTGCTGGGATGCTTGCGAAGAATTCCAGCGCTTCTTCAACCGGCATGTTTAGAACATCACTGATCGATTTGTTCTTGTAGTGAACTTCCAGAGTCTCTCGGTTATATCTAGCTCCATGACAAACCTCACACGGTACATAGACATCTGGCAGAAAGTTCATTTCGATCTTTAGCGTGCCATCACCAGAGCAAGACTCACATCTTCCACCCTTAACGTTGAAAGAGAAACGTCCTTGTTGATAGCCCCGCATCTTGGCTTCTGGGGTTTCTGCGAACAGCTTCCTGACGTGATCGAACACACCGGTGTAAGTTGCTGGGTTCGATCTAGGAGTTCTACCAATTGGACTTTGGTCAACATGTACAACTTTGTCGAGTTGATCTATGCCATCAATCTTCTTGTGCCGACCTGGGACGGTACGCGCGCCATTTAGATCGCGTGCCAAGACGTTATACAAGATGTCATTTATCAGGGTTGACTTACCAGATCCTGATACACCGGTGACCGCAGCAAAAATGCCAAGTGGGATGTCGACTTTAACGTCGGATAGATTGTGCTCCTTTGCGCCATGAATCGTTAACATTCGAGAAGAATCAACTGGACGTCTAATCGCTGGAACTTCAATTGTGCGTTTGCCCGACAGGTACTGTCCAGTGATTGATTCCTTGGTGTTGATCAATTGCTCATAAGAACCGCTAGAAACAACATGTCCGCCATGTTCACCAGCTCCAGGACCAATGTCCACAATCCAATCAGCGGTTCGGATTGTGTCTTCGTCGTGCTCAACCACAATGAGGGTATTTCCAAGATCGCGAAGTCGAATCAAAGTCTCTATGAGTCTGTGATTGTCGCGCTGGTGAAGACCGATGCTTGGTTCATCCAAAACGTAAAGTACGCCGGTTAATCCGCTGCCGATCTGGGTGGCCAAACGAATACGTTGCGCTTCCCCACCAGCCAGCGAACCCGCAGATCTTTCAAGTGATAAGTAATCCAGACCGACATCAATTAAGAATGCCAATCTCTCATTAACTTCCTTTAGAACTCGATCCGCAATTGCTCGCTCTCTCGGGGAAAGTTCGAGCTTCTTTAAGAACTCGGCACACTCACCTATTGGGAGTTGAGCAATCTGGGCAATGCTCTTGTCGTTAAGTGTTACGGCAAGTGACAGTGGCTTTAATCTGGCACCAGCACAATCAGGACACGGAACTTCTCGCATGTAGCCTTCGAGCTTCTCTCGACTCGAGTCACTCTCAGATTCTTGATGCTTGCGTTCGATGTATTGAATAACACCTTCAAACCCAGTTGAATAAGTGCGCTGTCTGCCATAGCGGTTCTTGTACTTAACTTGAACTTCATGATCGTTTCCGTGCAGCAAAGCATTTCGAGCCTTGAGCGGCAGCTTCTTCCAAGGCTCATTTAATGCGAAATCCAACTCATTAGAAAGTGCCTTAGTTAATCGGAAGAAGTAATCAAAGATGTGACCGGAAGCCCATGGATCAATAGCACCTTCTTCAAGCGACAAATCTGGGTTAGGAATGACGAGATCAACGTCGACTTCCATCTTGTTTCCCAGACCAGTGCACTCTGGACAAGCACCGAACGGTGAGTTGAATGAAAACGACCTTGGCTCTAACTCTTCGAATTGGTTTCCGTCATACAAGCAAACTAAATGTTCGCTGAACATACGTTCCCGATCCGGATCATCCTCAGGCAGGTCGACAAACTCAAGCGTCACTAATCCACTGGATAGCCGTAATGCTGTTTCGACGCTGTCAGTTAGTCGCCGAACTGCATCTGACTTAACTGCCAAACGATCTACTACTACTTCAATGGTGTGTTTTTCTTGCTTCTTTAACTTGGGTGGCTCTTCAAGTGGATAAACCACGCCATCTATTCGAGCCCGGGCAAA
>JBILBY010000178.1:0-2576 GCA_044353415.1 Candidatus Nanopelagicales bacterium
AATTCTGCTACGCCCTGATCGCCCGAAAGTAAAAGTTCGGCATATGTAGAGGCATCAATCGGTGACTCTTCGATTGGCTGAAAACCATGTCCCGTGAAAAATTTGGTTTCAAAAGTTAAACAAAACAATCTGGTTAATCCAAGGTCGGATGCGCGCTGCGTTAACGCATTCAAAATCTGTGAACCGATGCCTTGGCCTTTACAGCTTGGATCGACGGCAACAGTTCGGACTTCTCCTAAGTCATGCCACATCACATGCAATGCGCCACAACCAATAACTTTTCCATCTTGTTCAGCTACATAAAATTCTTGGACATCTTCGTAAAGCGTCACAGTATTTTTGCGAAGTAGGCGCGGGCCATCACCGGCATAGTTTTCAACTAAGTCGCGGATTGCCAAAACGTCTGCAGTAATTGCTGGACGAACAGTTACGGTCATGTCTATTCAGGCTTTACTAATGGGAACAAAATAGTTTCGCGAATATTCAAACCCGTTAGTGTCATTAGCAAGCGATCAATACCCATGCCAACACCACCAGTTGGTGGCATGCCGTACTCAAGCGCACGCAAGAAGTCTTCATCAAGTTGCATAGCTTCAGCATCGCCACCAGCTTTAAGCGATGACTGTTCCATCAAACGTTCGCGTTGAATTACTGGATCAACAAGTTCGGAGTATCCGGTACCCGCTTCATATCCATCTATGTAAAGGTCCCACTTTTCGGCAGTTCCCTTATGAATTCGATGTTCACGAACCAGCGGTGAAGTATCAACTGGGTAATCCATAACAAACGTTGGGTTCTTCAAGTGCTCGACTACGTAATGCTCCAGCAATTCTTCGACCAATTTTCCGTGAATTGCTTTTGGATCATGTGTAATGCCAGCATCAGCGCAGAGTTTACGAAGTTCTTCAATTGGGGTTTCTGGAGTTATCTCTTTGCCGATTGCTTTGCTAACTGATGGGTAAACCGAAATCTGATCCCATTCACCCGATAGGTCACGAGTGCCGCCATCAACTAATTCATAATTCAAAGTGCCATGTACTGCCAGTGCAGCTTCTTGAATTAGTTCTCGGGTGAGAGTCGCCATGTCGTTGTAGTCCGCGTAAGCCTGGTAATACTCCAACATTGCAAACTCTGGTGAGTGAGTTGAGTCAGCGCCTTCATTGCGGAAGTTGCGATTGATTTCAAATACTCGTTCAATACCACCGACTACACAACGCTTTAGGAAAAGCTCTGGTGCAATCCGCAAGAACAATTGCATATCGAAAGCGTTTGATGCTGTTACGAATGGTCGCGCTGCTGCCCCACCGTGCATAGTTTGCAGCATTGGAGTTTCAACTTCGATGTAGTCGCGCTTTGCAAAACTTGCTCGCAAGCTCGACATTGTTGCTGGACGCAGTCGCGCAACGGTGCGAGCGGTATCTCGCATAATTAAATCCGCGTAACGCTGACGAACTCGAGTTTCTTCACTCAAAGGTTTGTGAGGATTTGGAAGTGGGCGCAATGCTTTTGCGGCCATGTGCCAGCTGTCTGTCATTACGGAAAGTTCGCCGCGCTTACTGCTTATTACTTCGCCAACAACTGCAACTACGTCGCCGATGTCAACTAAGCCTTTCCAGGCATCAAGTTGTTCTTCACCGATTCGATCAAACGAAAGCATGGCTTGAATGGTTTCACCGGTTCCAGCCTGTAATTGCGCGAAGCAAAGCTTGCCAGTGTTGCGCATAAACATAACGCGGCCAGCTATACCGACGGTGTCGCCACTTTCTTGTTCGGCGACTAAGTGCGCGTACTTGTCTCGAACTGCAGGAATTGTCGTAGTTACTGGAACCCGAACTGGGTAAGCATCCTGACCGTTAGCCAAAATTGCAGCCCGCTTTTCGTGGCGAACCTGCATTTGTTCAGGCAGGTCGTCTACCTCTTCGGCAGCTGGATTCTGATCGGTGGTCATTGACCAAGATTATCGGTACTAAGCGTTGCGCTCGAACATCAGACGCAGACCAATCAAAGTTAGATCTGGCTCGTGGTGGGTTATGGTTTCGGACTCCGGGACCACAATGGCCGATAAGCCACCAGTGGCAATCACTGCTTTAACTGGAGTTCCCAACTCATCAACAATTCGATCCACCAGGCCATCAACTTGTCCCGCGAATCCATAGACAGCTCCAGATTGCAAGGCTTCGACGGTGTTTTTGCCAATTACATTGCGTGGTGCGATTAATTCGACTTTTCGTAGTTGCGCAGCTCGCGCCGCTAATGCATCGATCGAAATTTCAATGCCAGGTGCCAGCGCGCCACCCAGGAATTCGCCCTTGGCTGAGATCACATCAAGATTCGTAGAAGTTCCAAAATCAACCACGATTGCCGGGCCGCCATACAACGTGAAGGCAGCTAGTGAGTTAACGATGCGATCTGCGCCAACTTCTTTCGGGTTGTCAGTTAGAACTGGGACGCCTGTCTTGATTCCTGGCTCAACAATTACTTGTGGCACGTCTTGGTAATAGTTGTTCAACATAGTTCGCATCTCACGGAGCACAGCTGGCACGGTTGAACAAAGCGCAATTCCAGTAATGTCTGGA
>JBILBY010000179.1:0-2575 GCA_044353415.1 Candidatus Nanopelagicales bacterium
TGCCTCAGTGGTCATCAATGACAAGACCTTGTTCGCCTCTATGAATGATTACTACACAGATTTAGCAAACGCAGCGCGTGGAGCAGGTAAGGCAAAGGCCTACCGTCAACTTAAGACTGATAGCAAGACCACTTCCTACTACGTATATCCAAAATCAGGCTCTGATGATCTATTGAAGATGTTGCGTGATGTTAAGTGCATTTACAAAGTTGGCGGAAAGACAAAGCGCACTGAGATCTATGTGAACATGTTCGTGTTCACACGTAATGCACCTGCCATGGAGCTTTGGCGTAAAGCCTTTAATGCCAAAGGAAGTAATGGTGGCTGCAATGTTCACATCATTTACACCGACATGGATCAGCGCATTAAAGCCTTGAACACAAATACCGGAGCTGAAGATTTCATACCTAATGGATCTAAACCAAGTTCATGGGGTGCAGCTGATTGTCTTTCCACAATTCCTGTTAAGGCCAACGGTAAAGCCAATCCTTTGACCGCACCTGGACTCGTTTACGACGAAGGCAAAAAGCGAATGGTTACTTCCAAGGTTTGTAAGAATGGCTCACTTCAGGGATCAATCCCAACCATCAATAAAGCAGGTGGCTACTGCTGGTTCAAACACACGAGCAAATCATCTGGTGGAAGTCTAGACATGTGTGTCTCAACGCCTTTGAAGGTAACCGCTTTAGACCGAGCCGATAACAGAGCAAAGCTCGAGCCAGTTGCTGATGCAAGTGGTTCGCGCTGGTACTCACATCAGAAATACATAGCTATTGACGGTATGTATGGAAAATCTGGAAGCCAGAAGCGCCAGCAGATTGTTATTTCAGGAACACCAAACATAACCTCTCCAGGTCAAAAATGGAATGACGAAATCTTGACCTTCACAACAAGTCCGGAAATATATGCACAGTATGTTGCGAACTTCAATGACACTAAAAGTGCCATTTTAAATCGCCCTGGACCTTCTGGAATGTGGCGAGCTGAAGCTAGCTGGTAAGAACTTAAGTTCTATAACGAAAAAGCCGACCACAACTGGTCGGCTTTTTTATGCGCTCCCCCGATTGGACTCGAACCAATAACCACTCGATTAACAGTCGAGTGCTCTGCCAATTGAGCTACAGGGGATTAACTAGCCAATCTTAACAAAATGCAGTGGCTGTGGCGAAACGCCCTAGATTCCGAACGATGACCGAAGTTCTACCAAGGCCTTTGCGATTTCTTCTTGGCCCATTTCAGATTGACTAGCCGCCAGATCATCTGAAATCGCACTCCAGTAAGTACGGTTTTCGTCCTTGCGTGCCACGAATCTGACCTTGCCGGCATTGGGTAATTCAAAAACCCGATCCACTACAACAGCTGAGGTAACCCGGTCGCGAACTGCCCGTGGCAATTGACTTTCTGCATCCAAAGTCCAGGATCGGGCGCTAGGTTTTGCGTCCAACTGACCTTGAAATATCACAGTTAACTGTGGTGGCTCCCACTTTGCTTGGAGCGAATCTGTCCAAGGGGTAACCGTTGTTAGGTCGCCCGAAATGTCCACCAATGAGTTTTTAGTAATTGCAATCAGCCCATCAGAATGATTTGCCCAGTCCAGCAAGCGACCATGAGAACTAATCGCTTGTGCTAACTCTGGTGGCATTGCTGGTGCTTGCTTAAACCAACCCACTAAATGTCACCAACTGCAAAGTTACGCATATCGCGGCGATAGCTTTCCAGTGATAGCAGATCAGTTAGCAATCGAGCCTGGTCCACTTCATCGGTGCCGTCTTCAGCTCTGCTCAGCGCTGCTTTGATTTCTGCCACTCGCCTACCAGCATCCATCTCAAGAATTCTGGCCAAGACTGCCTGAACGTATCGTGCATCTGGCACATCGTTTGGCAGCGGCTCTACCGCCATAGCGCGAACATGAGATTTGATTTCATCATCGGGTGCTTGCTCGAGAACTTTTGTGATCCAAACCTGCGCTGAATCAAACTCCAGCGGGTTACCAGCTGCTACACAAGCTGCATAGACCGCAGAAGCTGCTGGAACTGTGAACACGCTTTCTTCAAGTGATTCAAACCATGAACCAACTAAGTGTGGGGTTTGCAAGACGCATTTCAAGGCTTCGCGTTCTACTTGCGCCGCTTGGGACGAAGCAGTGCTTTGAGCCCTGGTTTGTTGTGGCGCTGATTTACGACCTGCAGCGCTCATTTCGTTTCTAATCGCGGCATCATCCATACCAAGCCAGCCAGCAACTGTGCGGATGTATTCCGGGCGAAGCGCACTGTCCTTGATGCCAGCTAGTACTGGTGCCACCGCGCGCATGGCTGCAACACGTCCTTCAGCGGTATCTAGATCAAATTCTTCAACGGTGGATCTCATGACGAATTCAAAGAGCGGAATCTTGGTTGAAATCAAATTCTTTACGGCCTCATCGCCATGCTTCAATCGCAAATCGCAAGGGTCTAAACCGTGCGGTTCAATAGCCACAAATGTTGAGGCGACAAACTTTTGGTCTTCACTAAAGGCCTTTAGCGCTGCTTTGCGCCCAGCTGCGTCGCCATCAAATGTGAAAACGACTTCAGCGTGC
>JBILBY010000180.1:0-2574 GCA_044353415.1 Candidatus Nanopelagicales bacterium
CCATCAACGGTTCGCAGCAGTAAAGACATTGAAGACACAGTGAACATTGCTGAGCCAGTGCCACCAATGCCGCGAAGAAAAATCAGTTGTTCAAAAGTTTGTGAAAATCCAGCCAAGGCGCTGGAAAGCGAAACAATGCTTAGTCCAATCCAAAGGACACTTCGTTCACCAAATTTGTTAACTAACCAACCACTTGGCGCCGCGCTAACAAATCGCATCAGAGCAAAAACACTGATTACTGAACTGGCAGCAAAAGCTGAGACTTCAAAGGTTTGGGCAAAGACCGGAATGATCGGGGCAACAATTCCAAATCCAAGGGCTACACAAAATGCGACAGCAGTTAGAACGGCAACTTCGCCAGGAAGGTCTTTAAAGTATCGATCGAGTAATTTACGCATTTTTAGTAGTAAGTCACAATTTCAAAACCATTGGCAACAATCTGAGCCAAGATCTGATCACGATGTTCAAAGCCGCGAGTTTCAAGTTCAAGTTCAACATCAACTTCGCTAATGGCCAATGCTGGATTCATGCGAGTATGTGAAGTTTGAATTATGTTGGTGCCAAGTTCAGCCACACAAGCCAAAAGCTTTGCAAGCGATCCTGGCTGGTCAGTCAATCTAACTTGCACCATTAAGAATCTGCCAGAGGTTGCCAGGCCGGTTCGCAATACGCGGCTAAGTAGTAGGGGATCAATATTGCCACCGGATAGAGATGCAACAACCGGACCATCAAATGAATCTGGATCATCCAGGATTGCTGCAACTGCTGCAACACCACCGGCTTCAACTTGCAACTTGCTGCGTTCCAAAGTTAGTAACAGTGCGCGTGCCAGTGAGGCTTCACTCACAGTTCTAATCTCATCAACATGTTGCTGAATGATTTTGAACGGGACATCGCCAGGTTTTCCAACCGCAATACCGTCGGCCATAGTTGACATTTTTGGCAGCATTTGTGGTGAGCCAGCGGCAAGTGACGGTGGGTAGGCTGCGGCCATTTCAGCCTGGACCCCGATTACTTTAATGTCTGGTCGCAAACTCTTAATAGCCAGCGCAGTTCCAGCTAACAATCCACCACCGCCGGTGCAGACGACGACGGTTTTCACGTCAGGATTTTGCGCCAAGATCTCAAGGCCCATAGTGCCTTGCCCAGCAACAATGTGTTCGTGATCAAACGGGTGAATAAAGACTGCACTGGTTTCATCCGAGAATCCGCTGGCAGCCATGAGAGCTTCATCAATTGTTTTGCCAGAAAAAATCACGTCGGCACCGTAGCCAAGTGTTGCTTGGTACTTAGGCAGCGTCGCACCTTCTGGCATGAAGATAGTTGCTTTGATTCCAAGAATCTGGGCGGCAAGTGCAACACCTTGGGCATGATTTCCGGCACTTGCGGCAACAACACCTTTACTTCGTTGCTCTGTTGTTAATCGAGCAATTCGGTTATAGGCACCACGAATTTTAAAGGAACCAGCGCGCTGAAGATTTTCACACTTGAATGTGACATCGACTCCGTACTTCTTTTCAATCCAGCCAGCACTGATTGAGGGAGTCTTTTTGATTACGCCATCCAATAACTTGGCTGCGTCATTTATGTCTTCAAGAGTTACGGGCTGCACTGGTCAATATTGGCACGCCTTGGCCTAACAATCTAATTCCCGTGAATATTGCGTGACCTAACCCACTCATTTAAAAGTGCAGACTGGTAACTGTGGGATTTTTGCTTAATCCTCACTGGTAAGTTAAGGGTATTGAGTAACACCCTTAAGGATTTAGGCGAACATGACACTGGCAATAAAAGCATCCGGATTAGCGAAAGCTTACGGAGATGTAGTTGCACTTAATGGAATCGACATCGAAGTTGAGCAAGGCACTGTCCTTGGACTTCTGGGACCTAACGGTTCAGGTAAAACCACCACAGTAAGAATTCTGGCCACCTTACTTCAAGCAGACAGTGGTTCAGCCAGCGTTGGTGGCTTTGATGTTGCAACCCAGCCAGATGAAGTCCGAAGTGTTATTGGTCTAACCGGACAGTACGCAGCCGTTGATGAGTACCTCACCGGACGCGAAAACCTAGAACTTTTTGGACGTTTGTTTCACTTGAGCAAGTTCGATGCAGCCAAGCGCGCAGCTGAACTTCTGGATCGCTTTGATTTATCCGATGCAGCAGATCGTGGAATCAAAGGTTACTCAGGCGGTATGCGTCGACGTCTTGATTTAGCAGCGTCCCTCATCGGACGACCAAATGTTTTGTTCCTAGATGAACCAACAACCGGTCTTGATCCACGCAGTCGTCAGGGTATGTGGGAAGTTATTGAAGATTTGATTTCAGAAGGTACGACCGTTTTACTAACAACTCAATACTTAGAAGAAGCAGATCAACTCGCGAATCGGATTGTTGTTTTGGATCACGGCAATGTCATTGCTAAGGGAACTTCTAACGAGCTTAAATCTCAAGTTGGCGGTGACCGCATCGAGATCGTTGTTGAATCAGTTGGAGATGTATCGAATGCTGCCGCTTTGATTCAGGAATTTGGATCCGCTCCAGCGATTACTGAAGATTTAACAAAGACCATTTTGT
>JBILBY010000181.1:0-2572 GCA_044353415.1 Candidatus Nanopelagicales bacterium
TTCGAGCTGCTCTATCTCCAGATGAAACTCCAATAACAGAACCTTCTTCATCGACAATTACACCGCGAACTGGACTAGAGGTTCTAACTTGCACTCCTAGCTCAACCGCAACATTTTTCATAGACTCGACAATGTCTGCGCCGGTCCCTTCAGAACCATCGTTGCGAGCGAAATACAGTCCCCTGCCCTTTGGTGTCTTGTTTTCAGGCAGATCTGCGTAATAGTCCAAAGTTTCTTCGAGTGGACGCAATGGCAGTGCACCACAATCACTTAGTGCTCCAATTGCTTCCGATCCTCGATCGTAAAAAGTAACAAGGAGCTCATATTCATCTTGCGGCAATCCTAAGTTTCGCGAATCGGGGTTAAACAATTCAGGACGTGATAGTCGAGCTAAGTACCGCAGGGTTTCATCCTTGGATTCGATAATTCCGAGTTCCTTAAGCCAAGGGTGATTGCAGATCCAAAACCAAGTGCTGGCAATTTCATCAGTTCCGCCGCCTGCTTTTGCAGTTGTGCCACCAATAGAACTTTCCTTCTCAAGCACCAAAACTGATGAACCTTGGAGGGCAGCAGCAATCGCTGCCGACCAGCCAGCGGCTCCCGATCCAGCTACTACAACATCTACTGTGGTGTCCCAAGGGACATCCTCAATAGCAGCGAGTTGTACTAGTTCAGCAGTAGAAACATCGCTCATTACAGTACTTCGATCTCGCGCACTATTATTCGTTCGAATCGGGAAACATGTGCCAAGGTGTCTTCTCGTGACTCTGAAGCTGTCGGCCTGCCATACACCTCTTCAAATGCTTCTTCTGAACTAAACCACTGCTCTGCGACACCGTCCCATTCGCAGTCGGCTGTTGGCTTACCTGCCCAATTATCGTCATCCGATGTTCGGATGTTTACTGTGTATTTAACAAGTTGTGGCTTTTGTCTTTCAGCAATCATATGTAAGTGCTCTTCCCACCAAGAAGTAAACTCCTGCAATGAAAGACCTTCGGCTCGCTTTAAAAACCACATAACTTTTATCATTGAAACTCCCCGTCTCCTAAATCCACTTCTTGTTTGTTTGAGATCTTTCTTAACTACTCACCTAACGGCATGATTAGTTTTGTCGGGGAATCCTTGCTGTGTAGCACTCTCAGGTTTACTTCTGGATGATCTAGCAGCCCATCTCCATTAGGAATGATTAACGCAGACCACGGAGATCTCACTGTCAAGCGCAAGCGCGATCCTTGCCCAATTGTGCGAGAACAAAATCTAAAATCATCCAACACAATCACATTACGCTCACCCACGAGTAAAGTCCCCTGTGCGGTGGTGTTAAACCTGCCCAATCTAGCTAATTCACTTGATAAAAATATTGAGGAACCATCTGGTCTAATTTCGTGAAGTAAAACGGACAGATCTGCTTCTGGTTGATCGGGAATGATCTCGAGGCTTAGTTTTGGTTTTCCAACAATTGTTAGTGGCTCCTCGAAAGGATCTGAATGGTAAACCAGTCCATTTCCATTCACGGAAACGGTAAAAATCTGGTTGGTTGGATCGTTACCAGCCTGCGTCAAAAGCAAACTGTTATAAGTAGGAGCAAACAGTGGGTTATCGACATTCGCAACTGGCCTAGGAATCATTTCTAGGTCAAGTGCTCTGGAATCTTTTGGATTGAGAGTGATTACATAATCCGGCCCATCCAATTCATCTGAAGTCAGCCAACCTGAATGGAATACATCATTTTTGCCGGGCAGAGAATGCAAATTTAAGTTCAAGGAATCTTTTGTAGCTCGCTCAAGCGAAGTATTAGTCCGCCACTCTTCAGCTCCAGCCACATAGTAAACGAAGCGATCGGACAAAAGCTTTGGCTTTTCTTCCCCAAACAATATGTGGCGGAACCAATCGGCTCGAAGTGCACGCATTGACAACTTTGCTGCTTCTGCAAATTGCAGCTCGCCTACCGAATTTTCACCAGAATCAGTTCCAGCATGATCCCAGGGGCCAATTAATAGATGGCTCTTTGCCAATGCTGAATTAGATGCTAGTTGCTCAAATCGCTGCCAGTGATAAATCGTTCCCGGCATGCAGTCGTCGTGAGTCCCAGTAATTGTAAATATGGGAACATCAAGATCCTGTAACTGTTCGTCGCTTGAGTACATGTCAAACCAGTTTTCAACACCCGGTGTTTCCATAAACCTACGTAGTGATGCGTTAAATGAAACGCCAAAAGTTTCTCCGGCTGTCCATATCGGTCGCCCCGCAACTATGGCTTCGCGAATCTCTTGTGTCCAGAGCCCGTAGTCAGCGCCAGATTGATGATAAGCCGCTTTTCCCCAGACCATCCCAAGCCACCTTGCTTGGTAAAGATTTGGAATTCCGCCTCGCGGAATATCTATTCCTGGCGCAAAGGCCGCAGCAGGTGAAGCGGCCACAACTGCGGGATGTTTTTGACCAAGTATCTGCCATTGATTTTCACCAGTATAGGATCCCCCAAACAGTACAACGCGTCCATCATTCCAATCTTGCTTTGAGATCCAGTCAACAAGGTCAAACCCATCAAGTGAATCGCCTAAGAACGGATTAA
>JBILBY010000182.1:0-2571 GCA_044353415.1 Candidatus Nanopelagicales bacterium
CAAAATAGAGACCGATCAACTCAGCTTGTCCGCCTGGTGCTGCGTAATGAACGCTCGGCAGGATGCGAACAACATCTCCACCAAGTGTTACCGATACGTGCTTTATCGATGCATCTTTTCCAAGTGTGATGCGATGCTGAGCAAGATGTAACGCTGAAGCATCCCAGTCTTGAAGGGAAACTACCGTCACCGAGCCCCCGTCGGCCACATTGATGTCAATGTTTCCGGCGTAAGTAGCAGCGCCAATGTGGTCAACGATTACTACCGCACTGGCAAACTTCTCGACATTAATGTCTAGTTGGCCAAATGCAACAGCGCCAGACCCAACAATTGAAACAATTACAGATTCTGAAAGATTCTGATTCGCTTCGATCGTTAGCGTCGAAACCGCTTCTAACTGTGACCAAGCTCCGGCTGCAATCTTGTCAGTGAAGCCGATTCGGTTCGTTGACTTAGCTCCAGCAACCTCGAAACTTGAACCAGCAACTTTGTTTACAGCAATTGCCATACTTCCAGTTGCTACTACGTCTCCTTGATGCAAGTTATGAAGTCTAGACATCGGGGTAAACCGAAACTCTTCATCACGACTTGTCGGTGTTGGGAAATCAGATGGATCCAAAGATCGGACTACAGGAGTGTGATCCTTTGGTGGAACAATCGCAACTTCGCGCTCTTTTACTTCTGTCATAACTAACCGACAGCACCTTCCATTTGGAGTTCAATCAGACGGTTTAGTTCAAGTGCGTATTCCATCGGTAACTCGCGGGCAATTGGTTCAACGAATCCACGAACAATCATCGCCATGGCTTCGTCTTCTTCAAGGCCGCGGGACATTAAGTAGAACAACTGATCCTCAGAAACTTTAGATACCGAAGCTTCGTGACCTAACGAAACATCATCATCACGAACATCAACATACGGATATGTGTCAGAGCGTGAAATGTCATCCACTAGCAAGGCATCACACTTAACGGTGCTCTTACTGCCATGGCAACCTTCAAGGACCTGGACTAAACCACGGTATGAAGTTCTGCCGCCGCCACGAGCTACAGACTTGCTGATGATTGATGAGGACGTAAATGGCGCAGCGTGAACCATCTTGGCTCCAGCATCTTGATGCTGGCCCTCACCGGCAAATGCGATGGAAAGTGTTTCGCCCTTTGCGTGTGGACCTTGTAGCCAGATTGCTGGGTACTTCATGGTTACCTTTGAGCCAATGTTTCCGTCGACCCATTCCATGGTTGCACCTTCATGGGCAACTGCACGCTTGGTTACCAAGTTGTAAACGTTGTTAGACCAGTTCTGGATCGTGGTGTAACGGCAGCGCGCACCCTTTTTAACGATAATTTCTACAACGGCTGAGTGCAGTGAATCACTTGAATAGATAGGCGCAGTGCAACCTTCTACGTAATGCACATAGGCATCTTCGTCAACGATGATTAGAGTTCGTTCGAACTGACCCATGTTTTCAGTGTTGATTCGGAAGTAAGCCTGCAATGGAATGTCCACATGCACACCCTTTGGGATGTAAATGAACGATCCACCTGACCATACAGAAGTGTTTAGTGCAGCAAACTTGTTATCTCCAACTGGAATAACAGTTCCGAAGTACTCTTTGAAAAGTTCTTCGTGCTCGCGCAAACCTGTGTCAGTATCAACGAAAATTACACCCAGCTCTTCTAGGTCTTCGCGGATCTTGTGATAAACAACTTCTGATTCATACTGCGCAGCTACACCGGAAACTAGACGCTGCTTTTCTGCCTCAGGAATACCTAAACGATCGTAGGTGTTCTTAATGTCATCTGGAAGGTCATCCCAACTGGTGGCTTGCTTTTCAGTTGAACGCACGAAGTACTTAATGTTGTCGAAATCGATACCCGACAAGTCACTACCCCAGTTAGGCATTGGCTTCTTGCCAAACAGATTTAAACCCTTAAGGCGAAGATCTAGCATCCACTGTGGCTCACTTTTTAAGCCTGAGATGTTGCGAACGACTGATTCGTCAATGCCGCGTCGCGCGTTGATTCCAGCTAGGTCAGTATCGTGCCATCCAAACTCGTAATTTCCGAGCGCGTCAAGATGTTCCTGTTGGGTTGTCATGCGTTTTCCCTTCGTGTGTGTGGAACTAATGTCGTGCAAACTGCGTTACCTTTTGCGATTGTTGCCAAACGTGTGACATGCACTCCGGTCAATTCGGAGAATGCCTTGGTTTCTTCTTCGCAAAGTGTTGGGAACTCAACAGCAACGTCGCCCATTGGACAGTTGTGTTGGCAAATCTGTGTGGATCCGTAAAGTCCAGGCGTTTCAGTCGCGGCAAAGCCATCTTGATTCAGTGCATCAATGAGAGCAACAGCCCGCTCTTCGATGGTTGCGAGTTTTGAGATCTCTTTGTGTCGACTAACAAAATCTTTAGCAATGGAGCTAGCAAATTCTGTTACCGCGCCAGAGCCCCCTGTTGAATTTAAATACTTCACGGCACTTAGTCCCAAACTTTCTTGGTGCTGGCCAAATCGTGCGCGACCGGCTGCGGTGAGCATAAACACGCGAGAAGGTCGGCCTCGGCCTCGCTTT
>JBILBY010000183.1:0-2567 GCA_044353415.1 Candidatus Nanopelagicales bacterium
ATTGGACAGTCGTTGGTCAGTCGCAATCAAACCTTGGCGAAATTACCAGGGCGTTTCTTAACACCATAAGTTACGGTTTCGTTGGCGGATTAACTGTTGCATTTGTTGGATTAGCTGTTGCAATTTTGGCCGTTCGATACCAGAGCAAGTACTCCATAAAAGTTGAACGACTCATTCTCATCACACATGCACTTCCCGGCGTTGTTGTTGCACTTTCCTTTGTGTTTTTGGTTAATCAGTCAGTTCCAAGTCTTTACCAAACCAGCGCCCTAGTTCTGCTCGCCTACCTCGCACTATTTCTTCCCAATGCCGTGGCCGTACTTAAAGTTCCAATCTCACAGGTACCAACTGGAATTGAAGAAGTTTCAAGGACGCTGGGAAGCTCCCAGATTCAAACGCTCAGACGTGTAGTCATTCCCGCCGCCGCACCTGGAATCTTGAGTGCAACGGCATTTGTTGGTTTAACGGTAATCAAAGAATTGCCAGCAACTCTAATCCTTCGACCAACGGGAATTGAGACACTTGCTACCCGCTTATGGTCTGCAACTTCAGTAAGTGCATTCAGTGCTGCAGCTCCGTATGCGTTGCTCTTGATACTCGTAGCGGGAATACCTGCGCTATTCGTTAATCGCGAAATTCGGGCAACCCAAAATCCAAGTAACCTAGTAACAGCAGTTTCGAACGACGTAAGCGTTAGTGAGGTGAGATAAATGTCAGAAAAAGTCAGACTTGAAAACGTTTCTAAGTCCTTTGGCAAGGTCTCAGTTCTTCACGATGTTTCATTCTCGGTAAAAGACGGGACGCTGCTAACTATTTTGGGTGCCTCAGGTGGCGGCAAGACCACACTGCTGCGGTTGATTGCAGGGTTTGATGCTGTTGATTCTGGTTCAATCAACATGAATGGCCGAGAAGTATCCTCCGAATCAATGTCGTTGCCACCAGAAAAACGCAATGTTGGTTTTGTGCCACAGGATTCTGCACTGTTTCCTCATCTATCAGTTTCAAAGAATATTGCTTATGGACTGTCCCACTTGAAGTCGGGCGCAAGGGATATCAAGGTTTCGGAGTTATTAGAACTAATCGGAATGGGTGATCAAAGAGATTCTCTTCCGGACACGCTTTCTGGTGGCCAGCGCCAACGCGTAGCAATCGCCCGCGCACTTGCACCTAATCCTGACGTGATTCTTCTCGATGAACCATTCGCTGCCCTGGATGCACAATTGCGTTCAAAGCTTCGCGAAGATGTCCGAGCAATCCTTCGAGCAGCCAGTGCAACTGCAATTCTGGTAACTCACGATCAAGAAGAGGCGCTATCCATTGCTGACCAAGTTGCAATCTTGCGCGATGGGACAGTTGCCCAGATTGGTAGCCCGCGATCAATTTACTCACAACCGGTTGACGTTTCACTTGCTAAGTTCCTGGGCGATGCCGTGGTTATTCCAGGCGTAGTAACTGCCGGAAAAGTCAGCACGCAATTGGGCGACCTGATCCCGAGCGTGGCGCAACCTGAAGGAACTAAGGGTCAAGTTGCGATTCGTCCAGAGAATCTGTACCTACAACCTGATCCAAAAGGTTTAGCCGTAGTTACCGGACGTCAATTCTTTGGACACGATGCTTTAGTTGAAGTTAAGACTGCCGCTGGAACTGTGAAGGCTCGCACTTCTGGACCGATCTCACCAGAGGTTGGAATGCCGGTAACCGTGTGGGTTAGAGGCTCAGTTAACTTCTACCCTGCTGACTAACCTCACCTTTTGGGTGATCGCAACACAAACCACAACTACGCTGGCAGCCACAAGAGTCTTTCCCGTTACTATTTCGCCGAGAAGTAAAGCTGACCAAAGTAACGTTAAGAGCGACTGAACCAGCTGAACTTGCGAACCGCGCGCGACACCTAACTCTGACAAACCTCGGTACCAGGCAAAGAAGCCAAAGTACATGGAACCAAAAGCTGTGAACAAAAATGCGAGTAACGAAACCGCGGTTATGCTGTGAGTTTCCCGACCTAACCAGAGTGAAATCAGGAAGTACGGCATCGTAAGTGGCAAGGTCAAAACTACGCACCAAGAAACAACCTGCCACCCAGGCATTGCTTTACTTAGAATTGCACCTTCGGCATAACCAATTGCAGCTGCAATTACTGCGCCTACCAAAAACAGATCGGCTTTCAAAGAGCTGCCTTCTTGACCGCCATTGAACCAGGCATAGATAACCAAGGTAAATGTTCCAACTAATGCAGCAGCCCAAAAAGCTTTTGGTACTTTCTCGTGCAATCTGAATACTGCCAAAACCGCAGTTGCCAGTGGAAGTCCTGCAGTAATTACAGCCGCGTGCGCACTTGTGGTTTCTTGCAACGCTAACGTTGTAAGAATTGGCCAGCCGACGACAATGCCACCTGCAGTGATTAACAACGGGACAATTAGCTTTCGTTCCGGAAACGCAACCCCCGCTCGCTTTAACAGAACCACGGCCAACATTCCCGCAAGTGCGGCTCGTCCAAAAGTAAGGGTCCATGGTGAGAATGCAGGCAGAGCCAGCTTGACCATAGGCAGCGTAAAGGAAAAAATCAA
>JBILBY010000184.1:0-2559 GCA_044353415.1 Candidatus Nanopelagicales bacterium
CTCCCGAAGCCTAGGAACTGGATAGGCAGCTTCCTCACGGGTGTAAGGATGCTCCCAGTCTCCAAGTAGGTAAGCCGCAGTATGAGGCGCATGGTGCAACGGATTGTCCTCAACTGGCCAAATCCCCTGCTGAACCTTGTTGATTTCCTGCTTGATGGATTTCATAGCCTCAATGAAGCGATCTAATTCGAATAGGGATTCGCTCTCGGTTGGCTCAACCATCAAAGTTCCAGCAACTGGGAAGGACATAGTTGGTGCGTGGAAACCAAAGTCAATCAAACGCTTAGCAACGTCATCTACCGTTACGCCAGATTCTTTGGTGATGTCACGCAGATCCAAAATACATTCGTGAGCGACTAGTCCATTTGCTCCTACGTAAAGAACTGGGAAATCATCACCCAAATGCTTTGCGATGTAATTTGCCGAAGCTACCGCAACTTGCGTTGCCTTAGTGAGGCCTTCCCCGCCCATTAAGCGGATGTATGACCATGGGATTGGCAAGATACCTGCACTACCCCAAGGTGCACCACTGACTGCTCCTACCCCACCGTCGGCATATCCGCGAGCAGTTGGGCCAGCTTCTGGGCGAAGTGGATGTGAAGGTAAGAACGGTGCAAGGTGCGCACGTACGCCAACCGGACCAACACCTGGTCCACCGCCACCGTGTGGGATTGCAAATGTTTTATGCAAGTTCAAGTGCGAAACATCTGCACCGAATTTACCTGGCTTAGCTAATCCAACTAGTGCATTCAAGTTCGCGCCATCGACGTAAACCTGACCACCAGCATCGTGAATCATGGCGCAGATGTCAGATACTGTTGCTTCATAAACACCGTGAGTCGACGGATAAGTAATCATGAGTGCAGCTAGTTCATCTGCGTTCTCCATGATCTTGTGCTTGAGATCATCCATGTCAACGTTGCCGAAGTCATCGCAACCAACAACTACAACTCGCATACCTGCCATTACAGCTGAGGCAGCGTTTGTGCCGTGTGCCGAACTTGGAATCAAGCAAACCTTGCGCTGTTCGTCGCCACGAGATTTGTGGTAACCACGAATCGCTAGCAAGCCAGCGAACTCCCCTTGCGAACCTGCGTTAGGTTGCAATGAGATTGCGTCATAGCCAGTAACTTCAACTAACCAATCTTCAAGTTGGCGAATCATCGTTAGGTAACCGTTGACGCTATCAAGAGGGGCAAACGGATGAATCCCGGCGAACTCTGGCCAAGTAATGGATTCCATTTCAGTTGTGCCATTTAGTTTCATGGTGCAAGATCCAAGTGGAATCATCGAACGATCAAGTGCGATGTCTTTGTCGGAAAGTCTGCGAATGTAACGAAGCATCTCGGTTTCACTGTGGTAAGAGTTGAAGACTGGGTGTTCTAGGTAAGCAGAGGTACGAACAAGATCAGCTGGCAATGCTTCTACTTCAAGAACATCGGAATATTTGGTTGGGAATGAGCCACCAGTTGCTTCTTGGAACGCAGTCCAAACCTGTTCAACAGTTTCTTCAGTTGTAGTTTCATCGACGCTTAGTGAAATTGTGTCGCTGTCCACTTCCCAAACGGTGATGCCACGAGTGCGAGCTGCGGATACAACTGCGCGAGCCTTACCTGGAGCGGAAACCCGAATTGTGTCGAAGAAACCTTCGCTCACACCCACTCCCCCTGCAGCTAAACCTTGTGCCAAGGCCGTTGCGCGGCGGTGTACGTTAAGTGCGATTCGAGCTAGGCCATCAGGGCCGTGGTAAACCGCATACATCGATGCCATCACGGCAAGGAGTACCTGCGCAGTACAAATGTTGCTAGTGGCCTTATCGCGACGGATGTGTTGTTCGCGAGTCTGCAATGCCAAGCGGTAAGCCGTGTGACCGTCTGCGTCAACACTTACGCCAACTAAACGACCTGGTAACGAACGCTCTAGTCCATTTCGCACTGCCATGAAGCCTGCATGTGGCCCACCGAAAGCCATTGGAACACCAAAGCGCTGTGAGGAACCAACCACAATGTCAGCACCTAATTCACCAGGTGACTTTAGAAGCGTCAGTGCTAACAGATCAGTTACAACTCCCACCAGGATGTCGCGACTGTGTGCCTCTGCAATGTTTGCTTCGATGTTACGAACTTTGCCGCTGCTACCTGGGTAACTTAAGAGCGCACCGAAGCTGTCCGGAAGATCTTGAGAGTCAACGTCAATTAGCGCGAGTTCAATTCCAATTGGTTCGGCGCGCGTTGCAAGGACAGACAAAGTCTGAGGATGCGTGTCAGCATCAACTGCAAAGACGTTTGATTCGCTCTTTGAGGTGCGACGCATCAAAGTCATGGCTTCTGCGGCTGCTGTTGATTCATCAAGCAAAGATGCACTAGCAATATCTAGTCCAGCTAAATCAGTCACCATAGTTTGGAAATTGATTAGAGCTTCTAATCTCCCTTGGGAAATTTCTGGCTGGTATGGCGTGTAGGCGGTGTACCAAGCTGGGTTCTCGGTGATGTTACGCAAGATCACACCTGGTGTGTGTGTTCCGTAGTACCCAAGACCGATCATTGAAGTTAAAACTTC
>JBILBY010000025.1:0-8980 GCA_044353415.1 Candidatus Nanopelagicales bacterium
CAGACTTTGCGGCCCCCGTTGCTAAGGCTGTGGCGTACTCACTTACGTCGGATGCGTGGCCCACAGTGTTGGCAATGCCTGCCTTAAGCGTGTGCAGAGTATTTGAGCCAGTATCGGAATCTGGCACTGGATAAACGTTTAAATCGTTGAGTAACTGCTCATTTTGGGCCAGTAAGTCCTGGAACTGAACCATGGCTGCCTGGAGCGTAGCCGCGTCAATACCCGCATTTCCAGTGTTTGCCACGCCCCTAGGTTACCTGCCTCATAGGTTTACGGATGAGTCGCAAGCCCGCAGTTATAGGGTTTAGTTGAACCCGAATTGGAATTTCTGAGCATTCGCAGGTAGTCTGGCAAGGCTTAACCAAGCAAAACCATCAATCTTCAAGGAGTCAAAATGGCTGCTGTATGTGACGTCTGTGGCAAAGGCCCAGGCTTTGGCCACGCCATTTCCCACTCGCACCGTCGTACCAAGCGTCGTTTCAATCCAAACATCCAGACCGTGCACGCAGTTGTTAACAACTCGCCAAAGCGTCTAAATGTTTGCACTTCATGCATCAAGGCTGGAAAAGTTTCCCGCGTCTGATCGCTAACTAAACTTACAATCCCCTCGGCTATTAGCTGGGGGGATTTTTAGTTGGTTGAGAAGTGATCCCAGCCTTTACCGGAATAGATCTCGCCATCGACTGTCACATTTGGCTCACCTGATGTGACCGAACCAATAATGATCCATCCTGATGGAACGTCAAGGGCCATTTTGAATGTGGCAGCGAATGCGTGATCCTCGCCGCCAGTCAAAATCCATTCCAGCGCATCCCCATTAAATGCCGAAGCTGCTGCCGCAAGTGGTTCAGGAATTTCAAATTCTGCAGTCTTGATGTTTATTGAAACTCCAGAAGCCTTAGCAATGTGACTCAAATCTGAAACTAACCCATCGCTGATGTCGATCATCGATGTCGCATGAGTAGCAAGTCGTACTAATTCATATGGTGGTTCTGGAACCCGGTGGGCTCCAACTAAAACTCTTGGCGATCTAAAGCCGCGGGAAAGCATTAACAATCCGGCTTGGGCAAACCCAAGTCGACCGGCTAGCGCCAAAACATCTCCTGGCTTTGCACCGGATCGCAGAATTGCAGCGCGCTCCCCTAGTTCACCTAACGCAGTAACACTAATTGCAATTGAATCGCCACGAACTATGTCACCGCCAACTACAGTCACGCCAACAATTGCAGCTTCTTCACTTAAACCATCAGCCAAACCCATTACCCAAGAAACTGGAGTATCAGCAGGTAGTGCAAGTCCAACTAACAATGCAGTTGGTGTCGCGCCCATTGCATAAATGTCCGCTAGATTTTGTGCTGCTGCTTTGCGACCTACATCTTTTGCTTCAGACCAGTCCAAGCGAAAGTGCACACCTTGGGTCAACATGTCTATGCATGCGACAACGTTCCCGCCCTTGGCAGATACAACTGCAGAGTCATCGCCAATACCAACTGGAACATTATCGATTGATGATTTGGCTAACCGAGCGGCGATAGCATCAATAAGTGCGAACTCGCCTAATTCGCCTACGGTCTGCCCACCTAGTGTTTGCTCAGCCATGTGTTACACGTTAGCGCGATTAGCGCAGACCGACACCACGGCGAAGTGCGTCTTGAACTAACGCATCAACTAATGCTGGGTAATCCAAACCTGTTTCAGCCCACATCCGTGGGTACATCGAAATTGGAGTAAACCCAGGCATGGTGTTGATTTCGTTTATCACGACATCATTTCCGGTGACAAACATGTCCACCCGAGCAAGCCCTTCACCATCCATTGCCAAGAAAGCCTGAACCGCAAGCTCACGAAGTTTCTCGTGTTGCGCTGGATCGATTTTTGCCGGAACCGATAACTCAACTGAGTCGTCTACGTACTTTGCTTCAAAGTCATAAAACTCGTGTCCATCACGCACAATAATCTCGGCACAAACACTTGCCTTAGGACCCTTGGCCGTGCCTAAAACGCCACATTCAATTTCGCGAGCATTTTCAATACTTGTTTCCGCAATGATTTTTGGATCATGAATTCTGGCAGCTTCAATTGCAGCCACCAAGTCATCGTGGGATTTAACTTTGCTGATACCAACGCTGGAACCGGCGCGACATGGCTTAATGAAAACTGGCAAACCTAAAGTCTTGATGCGCGCCAAGCTGGCATCTTTTTCAGTTAGCCACTGCGCATTGCTAACAACTTCATACGGACCAATTGGCAGTCCGGCAGAGTGCATCATTGCTTTTAAGTGCGATTTGTCCATTGCAGCAGCTGATGCAAACACGCCAGAACCTACATATGGAATTCCAGCTAACTCAAGTAGCCCTTGAATTGTGCCATCTTCTCCCCATGGTCCATGAAGCACTGGGAAGGCAACATCTACTTGCTGCAGGACCTCTGGCACTGTGGATTGCACCACTAAATCTTTAGCACTTGGATCTGCGGTGAAAAGAACAGCTGGGTTGGTTGAGTCAACTTCTGGAAAGACGCCATTTTGAATCGCTAATCGATCAGCATTGTCGGATTCGAGAACCCATTTGCCAGATTTTGTGATGCCAATTGGCACCACATCATAAAGATTTCGATCAAGCGCGCGAAGTACGCTGCCTGCAGATATGCAAGAAATCGAGTGTTCGCTACTGCGACCGCCGAAGATAACGGCTACCCGGATTTTCTTACTCACCTGTCCAACGCTACCGAAACATTTTGAAATCTAATGGCACTAGTGTTTTCCCTATGAGCGCGCCGAAAAATGGTCATGAGTCCTTCAAGAATTTAGATACCGCTGCTGTGCAGGCTGGTCGTCCACCTGTAACGCCAGATGGTCCCATCAATCCCCCGATTGTATTGTCGAGCACGATGCACGCAGGTGGACCGTATGGCTACATGCGTGATTGGAACGCCACCTTGGATTCCTTGGAGCAAGCAATTGGTGCACTTGAAGGTGGGCGGTGCACGGTTTTCTCAAGTGGCATGGCTGCGGCAAATGCCATCTTCGATTTATTCCCGCAAGGAAAACCAGTAGTAGCTAGTCAGTACTCATACACCGGTGTTGCAATGCGACTTAAAGAACTTCACGACTTAGGTCGAATTGAATTGCGACTTGTTGATGTCACCGATGATGTTGCAGTCAAGGCAGCAATTGCCGGAGACGGAAATCCTGCTTCTTGGGTTTGGATTGAAACACCTACCAATCCAATGATGGAAATTTGTGACATTGAAGCAACTGCAACCGTGGCTCGACATTACGGCGCTTACCTTGCAGTGGATAACACCTTCATGACTCCAATTCGGCAACGACCACTTGAACTAGGTGCACACCTAGTAATGCACAGTGCTACCAAAGGCTTGGCTGGTCACTCTGACTTACTTATGGGTGCTCTCGTAACTGCAGATCAAGAATTAGCACAAAAGATTGTTGGTCGCCGAGTTCTATTAGGCGCAGTTCCTAGTGCATTTGATTCTTATTTGGCGCTGCGCGGTATTCGTACTTTGGCAATTCGCGTGGATCGTGCTGAATCAAATGCGCAATTTATTGCCGAGAAGTTAGCTGGGCATAGCAAGGTTCGTGCTGTGCACTACCCAGGACTTGGTGGACATAAGAATGCAGACATTGCCAAGCGCCAATCCGATGGCCCTGGATTTGTGTTGGCATTTGAAGTTGATGGAGATGCTGAAGCGGCCGAACTTGTATGTCAGTCTGTTGAGCTGATTACCTACGCAACTTCACTTGGTGGCGTAGAGACCTTGATGGAGCGCAGGCGCAGATGGCCTAAAGAAAATTCTGCAGTTCCTGAGAATCTAATTCGCGTATCGGTTGGAATTGAAAATGCAAACGATATTTGGGCTGATCTGGATCAAGCACTAAATGCCACTGGTGAGATTGCAAATCAAACTCAACCAAAAATGGGCTATTAGTAACTACATATGCTCCATTAGTTCTTGGCCTTCTTCGGCTGTTGTTGGTCGAGACATGAAAGCCTTCAGAACTTTCTCGGCGCTAGTTCCGCGATGAATTACGTTTACAACTTGTTCGGTAATTGGCATCTCGACACCGTGGCGATTAGCAAGATCCAAAATGGATTGGCAACTCTTAACGCCTTCTGATGTGGTTTTGGTTAAAGTTTGAGCTTGCTCGATGGTCTTACCTTCACCAAGGTAAACACCAATGGTTCGGTTGCGCGATAGCGGTGACTGGCAAGTTGCAATCAAATCGCCAACGCCAGCTAGCCCAGCAAAAGTAAGTGGGTTGGCGCCAAGGGCAACACCCAAGCGAGACATCTCGGCCAGGCCACGAGTCATAAGTGCAGACTGGGAATTCTCACCATAACCAAGACCAACGGCCATACCGTTTGCCAAGGCAATTACGTTTTTAACCGCGCCCGCAATTTCCACTCCAACAACATCGGTTGTGTAATACGGACGGAAATAATCTGTGGTACAGGCATCTTGAATCTTGATTGCAAACTCTTCATTAATGCAGGCGACCGTTGTTGCAGCTGGTTCGCGAGCTGCGATTTCGTGTGCCAAGTTTGGTCCGGAAACTACCGCAACTCTTTCGGTATCAACTTTGGTTATCTCAGCAATAACTTCTGTCATGCGCTCGGCTGTGCCTAGTTCCACGCCTTTGATAAGCGACACCAAAATGGAATCCGTTGGAATAGACAAGCTCCAGGCAGAAAGATTTCCTCGTAAAGTTTGGGCTGGCATTGCAAGTACAACAAGATCAGCATCAGTTAATGCTTTATCTGGATTTGTAGTGGCCAGGATGTTTTTAGGAAGAGTTAGTTCTGGAAAGTATGCGTGGTTAATGTGAGTGGAATTGATGTCATCAGCAATTGCTGCACTACGGGCCCAAAGCGAAACATCGCATCCAGCATCAGCAAGAATCATCGAGAAAACTGATCCCCAAGAACCAGCTCCCATTACTGCGACGCGCATTATGACTCTGCTTTCTTTTGAAGTGCAATTCGACGATCTAGTGGAACAGCAGGTGGGGCTTCGCCACGTTGCTCACTCAATATTTTAGTAATGTCTCGCATAATGCGTTCCGTGGCTTCGCGTAGCGTGCTGGCCGAAATTGGTTGACTTCTTAAATCATCTAGATCAACTGCAGGACCAGCCCAGACGTGCATAGTTTTGCGCGGAATCAATCGCAAGCGCTTGCTATAAGGTGCTAAAACTTCTTGTGGTCCCCATTGGGCTGCGGGAATAACTGGAGCGCCAGTCATTAGTGCAATACGCGCTGCACCAGTCTTTGCAGTCATCGGCCAAAGGTTTGGGTCACGAGTCAGGGTGCCTTCTGGATAGATGACAACACACTGACCATTTTCAATTGCGCTAAAAGCTTCGCGCAATGAGCCAGCTGCTGCATCTGAGTTACCGCGCTGAACCGGAATCTGGCCAGCACTTTTCAAAATCGATCCAAGCAGTGGAATTTTGAATACTTCAACTTTGGCCAAGAATCTAACGGGCCGGCCATTGTCATTAACAAAGTGAGCAGCCACTAATGGGTCGTACCAGGAAAGGTGATTCATTGCTACGACGATCCCTTGGTCGACGCGCAAGAATTCGCCACCTCGCCAGTCGCGGGCCGTGGCTGCTTTTAGGATCGGGCGCAAAACGAATGCGATAAACCGATACCAAAAGCCACGGTGTGACTGTGGTGGGAATTTGCTCATGACTTAATCATCCTGACACAAAAAGCAATCGGACTCGTTGGTTTCCCAACGAGTCCGATTGCTTTAAGTTTTAAGGCTTATTTGCCTGAAACCTTTTTCTTGAATTCAGCGCCAGCGCGGAACTTAGGTACTGATGTTGCTGCAATCTGAACTGGAGCACCAGTCTGTGGGTTGCGGCCAGTACGAGCTGCGCGGTCTGACTTCTCGAAGATGCCGAAGCCAGTTAGGGAGACTTTGTCACCCTTGGCTACTGCACGGGAGATGCTGTCGAAAACTGCATCTACGGCTGCGGTAGCGTCTTTTTTGCTTAGGCCTGCGGCTTCAGCAACTCCATCAATTAGTTCTGCCTTGTTCACTTTGGATCCTCCATAGTTACCCGACCTCCATTGATGAATGCCGGCGATCTTTTTTGTCATTAACCCTTGCGAATTAACGGCCTTTGAGTTGTTCCAGGCTTCCCCGCCTGGCTCACTTGTGACTTTACGGCTCAAAATCAAGGGTTTTTAGCCTGACACGCCCAAGAAATGCAAAAAATCCCAATTTCTTGGGATTTTTTGCCGATATTGGGGTGATTTAGATCGTAGTGGGCTTAAAACTAGGTCGTTTTGCCTCAAAGGCCGTGATCTCATCGACGTGCTTAAGCGTCAGGCCAATGTCATCTAGACCCTCCATTAGGCGCCATCTGACGTAGCTATCGACCTCAAACTTGGTGGTGAAGCCAGCAGCAGTGATTACCTGGGCTTCTAGGTCCACAGTCACCGGAGTTGTTGGCTCTTCTTCAATAATCTTCCAAAGTTGCTCTACGGCACTTTGTTCAACAACTGCAGTTAATAGACCTTGCTTGCCTGAGTTGCCGCGGAAGATGTCAGCAAAGCGAGATGAGATAACAACTTTGAAGCCGTAATCCATAAGTGCCCATACTGCGTGCTCGCGACTCGAACCAGTTCCAAAATCAGGACCTGCAACCAAAACACTCACGCCTTGGTAGGCCGGGCGATTTAGCACAAAGTTTGCATCTTTACGCCAGGAGTTAAACAAACCATCTTCGAAGCCATGGCGAGTGATGCGCTTTAGGTATTCCGCCGGAATGATCTGATCGGTATCGACATTGCTTTCTCGAAGCGGTGCGGCAGTGCCGGTGTGAACTGTGAACTTATCCATTAGTTTGAACTCCCTACAAGATCAGCTGGCGAAGAAAGTGTGCCGCGGATTGCAGTTGCAGCAGCAACGGCTGGGGACACTAAGTGAGTGCGGCCACCAGGACCTTGGCGTCCTTCAAAGTTTCGGTTTGAAGTTGAAGCGCTGCGCTCACCTGGCGTTAGCTTGTCTGGGTTCATTCCAAGACACATTGAACAACCTGCTTCGCGCCATTCAGCTCCAGCTTCAAGGAAGACCTTGTCTAAACCTTCAGCCATAGCTTCAAGGCGAACGCGAACAGAACCTGGCACGACCATCATGCGCATGCCATCTGCGATCTTCTTGCCCCTAAGGATGTCTGCGGCTGCGCGAAGATCTTCGATGCGGCCGTTAGTGCAGGATCCGATAAACACAGTGTCGATTTTGATGTCGCGAATCGGCATTCCAGCTTTTAGGTCCATGTACTCAAGAGCCTTTTCAGTTGCCTTCTTGTCGACTTCATCTGTGAAGTCATCTGGACTTGGCACATTTGCCGAAAGCGGAGCACCCTGACCTGGGTTAGTTCCCCAAGTTACAAATGGGCTGAGCTTTGTGGCATCAATGATTACTTCGCGATCAAACACTGCGTCGTCATCAGTTGGCAAGGTCTTCCAGTAAGCAACTGCAGAATCCCAGTCAGCGCCCTTAGGTGCGTGCTCACGTCCCTTTACGTATTCGAAAGTAGTTTCGTCTGGCGCGATCATGCCAGCGCGCGCGCCGGCTTCAATGCTCATGTTGCACATTGTCATGCGACCTTCCATAGACAATGCGCGAATTGCTTCACCGCGGTATTCAAGGATGTAACCCTGACCGCCGCCAGTTCCAATTTCAGCAATGATTGCCAAGATCAAATCTTTTGAAGTTACGCCAGCTGGAAGTTTGCCGTTGACTGTGATTGCCATGGTTTTGAAAGGCTTAAGAGGCAAAGTCTGCGTTGCAAGTACATGCTCAACTTCACTGGTACCGATACCCATACCGATTGAACCGAAGGCACCATGCGTTGAGGTATGGGAGTCTCCGCAAACAATCGTCATACCTGGCTGAGTTAGCCCGGACTGTGGTGCAATGATGTGAACAATTCCTTGTTCCTTATTGCCAAGTTCGTAGTTTTCAATTCCAAATTCTTTGGTGTTGATGCGAAGTGCATCAATCTGAGCGCGGCTAATTGGATCAACAATTGGTTTGTCGATGTCAGTAGTTGGCACGTTGTGATCTTCAGTGGCGATGGTTAGATCTTTGCGGCGAACTGGGCGACCAGCTGCACGCAAGCCGTCGAAAGCCTGTGGGCTTGTGACCTCATGAGTAAGGTGCAGATCGATATAAAGCAAGTCCGGTTCACCTTCGGCGCGACGAACTACGTGGTCGTCCCAAACCTTTTGTGCCAATGTGCGTCCCATAACTGCCTCCTGTTGAGTAGCAATTTTGACATCTCACTATTCGAGATACCAATATCAGTACATGGACGATATTAGTAGCGGTGTAGGTGTTCTGGATAAAGCTGCCCACATTCTGGACGCTTTGGAATCCGGCCCGCTGACATTGGCTGGATTAGTTGCTGCCACTGGCTTGGCCCGCCCTACTGCGCACCGCCTGGCAACTGCCCTAGAGCATCATCGCTTGGTTGCTCGTGATATCAACGGACGATTCGTACTTGGTCCGCGCGTAGGTGAATTAGCTGGCGCTGCCGGCGAAGATAAGTTACTTGCCATTGCTAATCCAATTTTGATCGCACTTCGTGATGCCACCAAAGAAAGTGCTCAGCTATATCGTCGACAAGGTGATCAGCGAATCTGTGTTGCGGCCGCTGAGCGCATGACTGGATTGCGTGACACCGTCCCAGTTGGTGTTGGACTAACTATGTCCGCAGGTTCTGCTGCTCAAATCTTGCTCGCATGGGAAGAACCAGATCGACTACACCGCGGAATTCAAGGAGCAAAGTTCACGGCCTCAGATTTATCAGCTGTTAGACGTCGCGGTTGGGCGCAATCCCTCGGCGAACGTGAGCCTGGGGTCGCTTCTGTAAGCGCGCCAATTCGAAGTGCCAATGGCAAAGTCATCGCTGCAGTATCTATCTCTGGACCAATCGAACGCTT
>JBILBY010000185.1:0-2542 GCA_044353415.1 Candidatus Nanopelagicales bacterium
GTCTGCATCGCTTAGTGTGCCAGCGCGCATGTGATTCAATCCAACTTGAGCTTCGGCTGAAAGAAGTCGCATAACAATTTCGTTGCGACTCATTTCAAGTGAAAAAATTGCAGACGTTAAATTATTTTTAATACTTGCTGAGCGCGCAAGATCTAAACCTAAAGTTGACTTACCGATTGCCGGACGAGCCGCAACAATAATTAATTGACCCGCATGTAGTCCGTGTGTGATGTCATCTAGTTGTTGGAATCCAGTTGGGACACCAACCAGTTGTCCACCACGACCTTCGATAGCTTCGATTTCAGATAAAGTCTGCGGCATGATTTCGGAAAGTGGCGCATAGTCATCGGAAGTTCTGCGACCAGTTACTTCGTAAACTTCAGCTTGAGCGCGATCAACAAGTTGATCAACTTCGGCATCGCCGGCGTAACCCATTTGTGCGATTTTTGTTCCGGCATCAACAAGGCGACGCAGGATTGCACGTTCGGTAACAATGCGTGCGTAGTAAGAACCGTTTGCTGCAGTTGGAACACTTGCAACAAGTGTGTGAAGGTAACCTGCGCCTCCAACATTTCCGAGTGCGCCAGACTTGCTTAAGTAGTTTGCGACGGTAATTGCATCGGCTGGTTCACCGCGGCCATAAATATCTAGGATCGCGCCGTAAATAGTTGCGTGAGCTGGTTTGTAGAAATCAACCTCGCGCAGACTTTCGATTACATCTGCGATCGCATCTTTACTGAGCAGCATTGCGCCGAGAACTGATTGCTCAGCGACGATATCTTGAGGTGGTACTAATGCGCCATCTTCTTCGTAATTGCGGGGAAATTCCGCGACGCTCATGTATCCACCTTTTCGTGCCTTGTTAAAACCAGTTGTTTCACCAGGTGTTATTGACTGTATGGGTCAGGACTGACATAAACAACGACCCCTGTGGATAACTAAGTGGACAAATTGGGGAAAACGCCCGAAACAATGGGTATTGACCTGGGGATATCCTGTGTGGACAGGTCGGTTTTGCCTGTGGATATCCCCATTTATCAGGGATTTTGGGGATATCCACCTGTGTGCAAAAAGTATTTGCCAACTATTTTTGGGCAAAGAAAAGCGGGGGTAGAAAACTACCCCCGCTTACTTGTGGAGAATAGGGGACTCGAACCCCTAACCCCTGCCTTGCAAAGGCAGTGCTCTACCAATTGAGCTAATTCCCCGGCGGTAAAACCGTAGAACAAAATCTACTCTGAAGTAGCCTGTGTCCACAATTCTTGCTCGGCTTTGCTGTTTTCTGCCTGCTGGTAGATAACGTAACCAGCAACCGCTAGCAATGCTAGTGACAATAGTTTCTTCATTACGCTTCCTATCTTTCTAGACTTGAACACCGTGCGTGGGCCCAGGTGGACTTGAACCACCGACCTCTTCGTTATCAGCGAAGCGCTCTAACCAAGCTGAGCTATGGGCCCTGATTTCTTGCTTTTCTTAAATTTCTTGCGGTTGCACCCATTTCAAGGCACGAGTTAAGAGGTTACCCCAAAGCGGGCGTTAGCCCAAAATGATTGGTTAACCCCGATCTGTGAAGGTGTATTCGACGCCACCAGTGAAGCCAACACTTAGGTTGTATAGGACTGCAAAAAGCGTGGAAAGTACGCTCAAAAGCACAATTTCAATTGCAGATACAACCATGGCTAGACCTAGCAGTCGACCGAGCGATAAGAAACTAATTCCAGTTCCGGTGTTACCTGAGGCATCGCTCCAAAGACTTGAAACGGCTTCGAAGACTCCAGCGGCTGAGAGCACCATCCAGAGCACAACCGTGGCCACGATTAGCACGCCAGCAATTAGCACACCCAACACAAAGGCTCGTTTTGCAGCTGACCATGGATCGATGTGCGTTAAGTGCAGCGTGACTTGTCGAGCTGGTGCTTGTGTCGGTGCAGATGCCGAGGTGTCAACCGGTTGCTCAGATGACTTCAAAGGGTTCTTGAAGAAATTTCGCTTGGTTGGTTGATCGTCGTTTAGATCGATATCGATGTCTGACATTTATGCCTCTTCCCCGTCGTTGGCAACTTCCACATTCACGTCTTCGGATTCAACAGTTGTGGCTTCCTCGGTGACTTCAACACTTTCCAAGGCTGCCATTGAGGCTGCGCTGCTACGAGCTACGGCAACAACTTGGTCGTCGTCGCCAACCTTCATAAACGAAACACCCATGGTGTCTCGTCCAGCTGCGCGAATTTCATCAACGCGAGTTCGGATTACAACGCCATTACTTGCGATCGCAAAGATTTCGTCATCCGCTGCACAAATCAAAGCACCAGCCAAGCCGCCACGTTTTTCAACTAGGCGCATTGCGCGAACACCTTGAGTGCCACGACCCTTTGCATTCCACTCTTCGATTGAAGTGCGCTTAGCCCAACCACCTTCGGTAACTGTTACGACGAATGAATCTGGCGTTGCAACTTCCATCTTTAACAAGTAGTCGTCATCAGTTTTAAATCTAATTCCGATAACACCGCCAGCAGTTCTTCCCATTGGGCGCAATGTGGCA
>JBILBY010000186.1:0-2513 GCA_044353415.1 Candidatus Nanopelagicales bacterium
AACGTGCCGCCGAGAACATTGCATTGGCTAAGCGTGTGCAAGCCCGTCGCAAGGGTGGAGATGCTGCCAACGATGTAAAGCCAGAGATTTCAATTGGTGCGCCGATTGTTTCTTCAGCTGGTCCAAGGCAACAGCGGGTTAAGAAAACCCGTTCTGGTAGATCAGGAAAGTAAACCGACATGGATCGCGCTGGAGTCACCGCGTTAATAGCGCAGATTCCTGACTACCCACTGCCTGGTGTAATTTTCAAAGATGTAACTCCGATCTCGGCCAATCCAGATGCTGCCTTGTGGGTTAACTCTGAAATCGCCACAAGGTTTGCAAATTCAGGAATCACTCACATAGTTGGCGTCGAAGCTCGCGGATTTATCCTGGGTGCTTCGTTAGCAGCACATATGCATTTAGGTTTTGTTCCAATTCGCAAAAGTGGAAAGTTGCCTCGAGCGACATTTCGAGCAGAGTATGAACTCGAATACGGCGCTGACTCAATTGAAATCCACCAAGATGCTCTTATTAAGAGCGACCGAGTGTTAATCGTGGATGACGTGCTCGCTACAGGCGGTACAGCATGCGCAGCCATTGATTTGATTCAAGAATGTGGCGCTGAGGTACTTGGCATTGCAGTGTTGCTTGACCTTGCATTCCTTGGTGGTAGCGCAAAAGTCGCTAGTCGGGACTCGAGAATTGACGTCTTCGCAGTCTTATAAGTTTCCAAATAGAATGTGGGATAACTAAGGAGGCGTTATGACAACTGAGTTATCAGCTGGCCTGCCGCTTGCCTTAGCAGAACGTTTCCCACAGGGTCTAGAAACCCCAATCCCAGTTCAACTGCGCGAAGTCATCGATACTTTGCTCAAGTTCCACCCGGGCAGCGATGAATCCGAGATCATTAGGGCATATCAAACTGCGGACTACTTCCACAGAGCCCAGAATCGCAAATCTGGTGAGCAGTACATAACTCACCCAATCGCGGTATCTGGCATGTTGGCCGATCTTGGTATGACTTCATCCACAATAATTGCGGCCTTGCTGCATGACACAGTCGAAGACACTGAATACGACATAGAACACCTACGCGCCGACTTCGGCGATGAAGTTGCTGGCTTGGTTGATGGCGTTACCAAATTAGACAAAGTTAAATACGGTCAGGCGTCTGCATCCGAGACTGTTCGCAAAATGGTAGTTGCCATGGCTAGGGACATCCGAGTTCTAGTTATCAAATTGGTCGACCGGCAACACAACATGCGAACGCTTTCATATTTGTCACCAGAAAAACAAGAACAAAAGGCACGCGAGACTTTAGAGATTTATGCCCCGTTAGCTCACCGCCTAGGTATGAATTCAGTGAAGTGGGAACTTGAAGATTTAGCTTTTGCTTCGCTGTATCCAAAAATGAGTGATGAGATTGCTCGATTGGTTTCGCAACGTGCTCCAGCTCGTGATGAAAGTCTCAAGACGATTGTTGACTTCGTTGACGCTGATCTTGCTGAGAACGAAGTTAAAGCAACTGTCAGTGGTCGCCCGAAGCACTTCTACAGCATCTATCAAAAGATGATTGTGCGAGGACGCGATTTCGATGACATTTACGATTTGATCGGCGTTCGCATTCTGGTCGATAGCGTGCAAGATTGCTATGCCACTTTGGGAATCATTCACAATCGTTGGAATCCGGTGCCAGGCCGATTCAAGGACTACATCGCTATGCCAAAGTTCACGATGTATCAGTCACTTCATACAACAGTGATTGGTCCAAACGGCAAACCAGTTGAATTCCAAATTCGAACTCAAGAAATGCACCGCGCTGCTGAATATGGTGTGGCATCGCATTGGCGTTACAAGCAAGACAAAGTTGCCGGTAAAGATGGACCGGATGATCTTGGTTGGGTGCGCCAGCTTCTAGATTGGCAACGAGAAACGGCCGATCCAGGGGAGTTCCTTGATTCATTGCGAGATGACTTAGGGGCAGCCGAAGTTTATGTCTTCACTCCAAAAGGCGAAGTCATGGCGCTGCCAGCTGGAAGTACCCCAATTGACTTTGCATACAGCGTTCACACTGAAGTTGGAAATAGGTGCGTAGGTTCTCGTATTAACGGAAAACTGGCTCCGCTGGATACCAAGTTGGCCAACGGCGACAACGTAGAAATCATCACCAACAAATCTGATTCCGCTGGTCCGTCACGGGACTGGATCAACATCGTGGCTAGTGCGCGAGCTAAATCCAAAATCAAGGCATGGTTCTCCAAAGAACGACGTGAAGAAGCAATCGAAACTGGCAAGGAAGCAATCGTTAGAGCCATGAAGAAAGGTGGTGTGCCACTTCGGTTGCTCACCAACAGCATGCTCAACACTTTGGCACTGGAATCAAATTACGCAGATGTCAGCGCACTTTATGCAGCCGTTGGTGAAGGTCATTTAGGTGCCCAAACTGTTGTAACCAGACTTACTGCCTCCCTTGGTGGCGATGAAGGCTTAATCGAAGATGCTTCCGAGCAAGTATTGCCAAGTCGAGTGGC
>JBILBY010000027.1:0-8304 GCA_044353415.1 Candidatus Nanopelagicales bacterium
TTGAATTTACGCTGCTCGGTCAGAACGCTAATTACTTGCGCTCCCCCAGTCTGATACGCCATAGCTAATGAAGCTGGATCTGGAATATCTGAAAGGTGGCCTTTACTAGGACTAGCTCGCTTTACTTCAGAGATGACACTAAAGGAATTCTTATGGAGTAAGTCTGCAGCCGGCAATGCACGTGGCACATCATTAACTTGAGATTTAAGTTCACTGAGTGAAACTGAGTTTTTTCGCACCGCAAGGTCTTCTTTAACTCCCTGGATGATTGAATCCAGAACAGAAGTCATGTTGTGCCTTTCTTGGGGACTAGCAGCACCTAAGGCCGAAAATCTGTCCTATATAAGGTTTCGAAAAAACTATTTTTGTTTGCCGTAGCCCATTAGCGCTAGAACTTTACCGGCAATACCTGCAACTGGAAGCAATGCAATACCAATCCAGAAAACCATTGGGGAGGCAATTACCACACCAATACATCCGACTAAGAAGGCGATCATTGCAATAGACACTGCAGTCCATGCCGCTACGGTGTGACCGTGATCTGCGTGTGAGTCTGACATTGGTTCTCCTTCAAGCGGTATTTGCTTCATTCTAACTGCTAGCGGGACGTGCTCTCGATTGTCGGGTCAATTCCTTGATCGAGTGCCTGCCACGGCGTCAATTCATTCGCGTTTGAAGGGTTACGTTCATAGCGCTTTGACAACCCAGTTTCAAATGATTTAAGTGCAATAGCTAAACCACACAATGCAATCAAGACGCCTGCTGGGATAACTAGCCATTCGTAATACGAAGTCTGCGCAACCCAGCCAGTGACTTCACGTCCCACCGCTTGTTCGAATTGCAATCCAACGAACACATCTAAGTTCTTGACCAAGTTGCCCGTTGCTAAAACAATTCCAATACCAATTGCCGAGATAACTGCGCCGACTAGCCTTCGGAAGATTCCGCGGGTGGCGATTGCGCCCAGTGCTGAAGCTAAAGCTGCAATTGCTAGTCCATTAAGTGAGGCATTTAACTGGTTGGCACTCAAACTTAAGTTAACTGTTGGGAATCCAGTTTCTTGATATGTAGCAACAACCCATGGCCGACTCAGCGCAACCAAAACAATTACTGCGCTCAATAGCTCAAGTGAGATTAGGTTTCGCAAAGTTAACTTCATGCGGAGTTACTCACTAAGGAATTTGCAACGGCCACAGCATTTAAAACTGCCATCGCTTTTGCTTGGCATTCAGCATCTTCACTTTCTGGAACGGAATCAGCCACTACCCCAGCTCCAGCTTGCACATACGCCACCGAGTCTTTAATGACGGTTGAGCGAATCGCAATTGCAGTATCAATGTTTCCAGCAAAATCGAAATACCCAACGCAACCGCCGTAGACTCCGCGCTTAGATTTCTCTAGTTCTTCAATGATTGTCATAGCCATTGGTTTTGGGGCACCCGATAGTGTTCCAGCTGGGAATGTGGCAGCAACTAAATCAAAAGCACTGACCTCAGGATCGATTTTTCCAATTACGGTTGAGACGATGTGCATTACGTGACTGTATTTCTCAATGCTCATAAAGTCAGTAACTTCAACCGACCCAGGCAGACATACTCGACCTAAATCATTTCTGCCAAGGTCAACCAACATCAAATGCTCAGCACGCTCTTTTTTGTCAGCGAGTAAATCTGCAGCATTGGAATCATCAATTTGCGGGGTTTCGCCGCGAGGTCTAGTTCCGGCAATTGGATGCAGCATCGCTTCACCGTTACGAAGTGTGACTAAGGCTTCTGGACTTGATCCAACAACATCAAATGCGACTTTGGTGCCGAGTTCTTGGCCAGGACCAGTTAACTCAGGAATTCTAAACAGGAACATATATGGACTCGGGTTGGTAGCTCGTAAAACTCGATACACGTCAAGTGCTGAAGCCTGGCATTTAGTTGCAAATCTCTGACTCAGCACAATTTGAAACGCATCGCCAGCACGGATCCGGTCCTGTGCGACTCTGACAGATTCTTGATATTCAATTCCGGTAGTTTCGCGCGTGAACTCTGCTTTGGCAGTTCGATCAAAACTTGATGCACTTGACGGAGCTTGACTACCTAACGCTGCCTGCATTTTATTGAGTCGTTTTTCAGCATCAAGCCAAGCTTCGTCAACGCGCTCATCAGAGTTGTCGTAGTTGATTGCATTAGCAATAAGTGTGACGGTGCCATCTTTGTGATCCAAAACTGCCAAGTCCGTTGCAACGAGCATCGCTAACTCAGGTAAGCCCAAAACGTCTTCGGTTTCATTTGGTAGTTTCTCCAGGCGTCGAACGATGTCATAACCCAAGTAGCCAACTACTCCGCCAGTTAGTGGTGGTAATTCTTCATCAGTGATGCCTTCGTTAACGCCAGGCGTGAAAAGCACATCTAGGGTTTCGCGCAATGCAGCTATTGGGTCGCCACTTTCGGGCACACCTTGCGGAACTTTTCCAGACCAAAGCGCCTGGCCATCTCGCTCCGAAAGCATTGCCGAACTTGCTACTCCTACGAATGAATAGCGCGACCAAGATCTTCCGTGTTCAGCTGATTCAAGTAGAAACGTTCCGGCGCGTTCGTCTGCAAGTTTTCGATAAAGGCCAAGCGCAGTTTCGCCATCGGCCAACAGTTTTCGAAACACCGGGATTACGCGTCGATTTTGTGCCAACTGTCGAAATGATTCGAGATTGGGAGTGGTCATCCACTTACCTCAGGATGCGTAACGGAATCATCAAAACAAGTGTGATTGCCGGTGTGGCAAGCTGCTCCGGATTGATCAACGGTTAATAGCAAGGTGTCGCTGTCACAATCTTTTGCCAGCGATATGACTCGTTGGTGATTTCCAGAGGTTTCGCCCTTTACCCAAACTTCAGAACGACTACGGCTCCAGTAAGTTGCCTTGCCGGTTTCCAACGTTTGCTTAATAGTGTCGGAATTCATCCACGCCACCATAAGCACTTCTCTGGTATCGACTTGTTGAACTACCACCGGAATCAATCCTTGGTCGTTGAAAACTAAGGTTTCAACGAACGGCGAGCTCTCCATGTCTCTATTCTGCCTTGATTAAACAAAGTAGTCGAAATCAGGCAAGTCATGCCTACCGTTATTTGGCAGGTTGAACTGGATTAGCGAACTTCTTGCCCACTGCGAGCAAGTTCGTCCTTTACTTGCGCAATTGTGAGCTCATTGAAGTGAAAAACGCTAGCGGCTAGTACCGCATTTGCGCCGGCTTTAACTGCAGGCGCAAAGTCCGAGAGCTTTCCCGCCCCGCCGCTGGCAATAACTGGAATCTCTACTGCGGCCCGCACTGCTGAGATTAACTCCAAGTCGTAACCGTTCTTAGTGCCATCGGCATCCATTGAATTTAGGAGCACCTCACCAGCCCCGCGATCAGCAGCCTCAATAATCCACTCCAAGGCATCCCGCCCACTGCTCTTTCTACCGCCGTGAGTTGTGGCTTCAAATCCACTTGGAGAATCTGGGCTACGCCGCACATCAACTGAAATTACGACGCACTGATCGCCAAAACGTTTAGCCGAATCTGAAATCAATTCTGGATTAGCAATGCCCGCAGTATTGATTCCAACTTTGTCCGCGCCGGCCCGCAGAAGTTGATCAACATCTGATGTGCTTCTTACACCACCGCCAACTGTCAGTGGAATGAAAAGTTCATCCGCTGTTTTACGAATCATTTCGTAAGTAGTTTCGCGATTCGAACTTGATGCGGTGATGTCAAGAAAAACAAGTTCGTCTGCGCCAGAGTTTCCATATCGTCGAGCTAGCTCAACGGGGTCGCCGGCATCATTTAGATTCTCAAAGTTAACGCCTTTAACAACTCGACCAGCGTCGACATCAAGGCAAGGAATGACTCGAACTGCAACACTCATTAGTTAAACCTGCGGTCCAGAAACTTCGATTGCTTCTTCGAGGGTGAAAGCACGCGCATAAAGCGCCTTGCCAACAATTGCGCCTTCAACACCAATGTCAGTTAGCGCCCTAAGTTCAATCAAGTCAGCAAGAGTTGCGATTCCGCCACTTGCAATCACCGGCATGTCAGTTCGTTCACACATCTGCTTAAGCAAATCAACATTAGGTCCGCGCAAAGTTCCATCTTTAGTTACATCTGTAACGACATATCTTTGACAACCATCTGATTCCAGGCGTTCAAGCGTTTCCCAAATGTCGCCGCCTTCTTTGGTCCAGCCACGGGCTGCAAGAACTGTGCCACGAACATCGAGACCAACAGCGATCCGATCGCCAAATTCACCAATGACTCGTGCGGTCCACTCTGGATCTTCCAGTGCAGCCGTTCCCAAGTTCACGCGACGGCAGCCAGTTGCAAGCGCAGCTCGCAGTGATTCATCGTCTCGAATGCCACCAGAGAGTTCAACATTTACATCGAGTTTGCCAATTACTTCAGCTAACAACTTTCGGTTTTCACCTCGACCAAAAGCAGCATCAAGATCCACTAAATGAATCCATTGCGCACCACTTGCCTGCCAATCAAGGGCAGCGGCTAACGGATCACCAAATGATGTTGCGCTATCTGCCTCACCTTGAACCAGGCGCACGGCCAAACCATCAGCAACGTCAACGGCAGGTAACAAAATTAGGGATGTCATGTCGCGCTCCGATTGTGGATTATTAAGTTCATTTGATAGCTGCTATCCAGTTTGCCAATAATGTCAGCCCGGCTTCGCCAGATTTTTCGGGATGAAACTGAGTAGCCCAAAGCGGACCATTTTCAACCGCAGCAACAAAATCGTCTCCGTGGTTAGCCCAACTAACTTTGGGAGCCGCCAGCATTTCATGTGGATCCAGTTCCCACTTTCGCGCTGCATAAGAATGAACAAAATAGAAGCGCTCATCGGCAATTCCATTAAACATTTGTGATCCGGTTGCGGCAGCCACGTTATTCCAACCCATGTGGGGAAGAATCGGTGCACTTAGTTTTTCAACTGTGCCAGGCCATTCGTTTAGACCTTCAAAGAAACCGTCACCGGAATGCTCTGTGCTTCGTTCAAACAGAACTTGCATACCAACACAAATTCCTAACACTGGTCGTCCGCCAGCCAAACGTCGACCAATTATTTGTTCACCACGAACATTTTTGATGCCCTTTACGCAAGCTGAAAAGGCACCAACACCTGGCACCAATAACGCATCGGCTTCTAAAGCTTCATCGAAGTCGGCCGAAATTGAAACTTTTGCGCCCGTTGTTTCAACTGCGCGTTGCGCCGACCTTACATTTCCTGATCCGTAGTCAAGAATGACAACAGAAGTCACGAGTTAGAGACTTCCCTTTGTTGAAGGAACGTCCAACACGCGTGGATCAATTGCCACTGCATCTCTTAGGGCGCGCGCAACTGCCTTGAACTGAGCTTCACTTACGTGATGTGCATTGCGGCCGCTCAGAATTCGAATGTGAATACAGATCTGTGCTGTTGCAACAATCGATTCCCAAATGTGACGAATCAATGTCGTGTCAAAAGTTCCAATCAGTTCCACAATCTCTGGCTGTTCATGAACTAGGTAGGGACGACCAGAAAGATCTACTGCTGCATGGCAAGCGGTTTCATCTAGTGGGACATATGCATCGCCGAATCGACGAATACCAACTTTGTCACCTAATGCTGTGCGAATTGCTTCGCCCACAGCTAATGAGGTGTCTTCTACGGTGTGATGTGAGTCGACATCTACATCGCCCTTAGTTACTACCTTTAGATCGAATCCGCCGTGACGTCCCAACTGAGAAAGCATATGATCAAAAAACGGCACGCCGGTTTCAATGTCAATCTGTCCAGTGCCGTCGAGGTTGAGTTCAACAAGGACTGAACTTTCCTTAGTACTACGTTCAATGCGTGCGGTGCGTGCCATCAGATTACTTTCCGTTAGTTCGATTAGTTACTTGAAGTAGTGCGGTCTTGAAAGCTTGGTTTTCTTCCGGAGTTCCAATACTGACTCTTAACCAGCCACTCGGGCCAGTCTGACGAATCAATACACCGTGCTCAACTAATTGTTCCCATACCTGGTTGCGATCTCCAAATGTTCCAAAGAGCAGGAAGTTTGCGCCGCTTGGAGCCACTTCAAAGCCTTGCTCCTTAAGCCAGGACGCCAAGTCATCTCGTTCTTTGCGAAGTAAAGTCACCTGGCCTTGCAACTCATCACTAAATCGCAGGGCAACTCGGGCTACTGCCTGAGTAACTGTAGACAAGTGATAAGGCAGGCGAACCAATTGAATAGCTTGGACTATTTCGGAACTTGTTGCAGCATATCCAACTCGGGCTCCAGCATAAGAAAATGCCTTACTCATAGTGCGCACCACAACTAAGCGTGGATTCTTTGCTAACCGAGAAACTGCAGAAGGCGTGCCGGCTGGTCTGAATTCAGCATAGGCCTCATCGACTACTACTACCCCGGGGAAGTTTGCAAGTAAGTAATCAATATCTGACATATCAATAATCGTGCCGGTTGGATTGTTAGGTGAGGTCAGAACGATGATGTCTGGCTTAAGAGCTAGTGCACTATCCAAAACGGATTTATCAATCGTGAAATCTTCATTTCTCGCCACACTTAAATACTTGGTAAATGTGTTTCGGCAATAATCTTCATACATTGAATAAGTGGGATCAAAAGCAACCAAAGACTTATCTGGTCCCCCAAATAGTTGCAATAGCTGTTGCATAACTTCATTAGACCCATTTGCTGGCCAAATATTGTCGGCAGCCAAACTCACTTGGCTTTCCGTGTTCAAGTATTTGGCTAAGTCAGCGCGTAGTTCAGTGGCGTCACGATCAGGATATCGATTTAGATTCGGACCAAGTTCGGAAACTGCTTTTGCCAGTTCTGCCACAAGCTCGGGTGATGGGCCAAATGGATTTTCATTGGTGTTCAGGCGAACCGGTACCGCAATTTGTGGCGCGCCATAGGGTGATTTACCAACTAAGTCTTTACGAATCGGTAGCTCTGTCATTTCGCACGAATTTCAATCGCTGCTGCGTGACCCGGTAAGCCTTCCGAGTTTGCAAGGGTTATCACAGTCTGGGCAATGTCACTGAGTGCTGTTTCGTTGTACTCAACATAATGAACGCCTCGCAAGAAAGACTGAACCGAAAGTCCAGATGAGTGACAAGCACAGCCGCCAGTTGGCAAAACGTGATTCGAACCAGCTGCGTAGTCTCCTAGTGATACTGGCGACCAGTCACCAACAAAAATAGCGCCTGCGTTGTTTACTCGCCTAGCCACTTCAGAAGCATTGCGAGTGTGAATTTCCAGATGTTCGGCAGCGTAGGCATCTACAACCTTTAGTCCATGATCAAGATCATCAACCAACACGAATGCGCTTTGTTGTCCAGTAAGCGCAATCCGGATTCGATCCTTGTTCATAGTTAGTGGAACTAAGCGCTCCAGGCTGGCACGAACATTCTTGATCAACTCTTCGCTATCTGTGACTAGAACCGACGCTGCTACTTCATCGTGTTCGGCTTGACTGATTAAATCTGCTGCTACAAAATCTGGATTCGCTGAGTCATCAGCCAAGATTGCGATTTCAGTTGGCCCGGCTTCGGAATCAATTCCAATCAAACCCTTAAGCATTCGCTTTGCAGCGGTTACATACATGTTGCCAGGACCAGTAACTAAGTAAACCGGCTCAATCTCAACATCTGTTGCGCCATAAGCCAGCAACGCAATCGCTTGGGATCCACCTGCGGCATAAACTTCAGTTACTCCAAGCAAAGCGCAAGCTGCCAAAATCGTAGGGTGCGGCCATCCCCCAAAATCTTTTTGAGGTGGCGAGCAAACAACAAGTGACTGAACTCCAGCAATTTGCGCCGGCACAACATTCATAATCACACTGCTTGGATAAACATAAACTCCACCAGGAACATAAAGTCCAACGCGCTGAACTGGTAACCAGCGTTCAGAAACCGTGCCACCTGGGGCAACTGTGACAGTGGTATCGCTTCGACGTTGGTGTTCATGAACTATTTGCACGCGCGAGATTGCATCTTCTAGTGCTGCTTTAATTTTTGGATCAAGTTCTGCCAGTGACTTATCAATAACTTCCTGCGGCACACGAATCTGTGGCGCGCGAACGCCATCGAATTTTTCCGACCAGTCTTGGACTGCGGCAACTCCGCGCTCGCGCACATCCTCAATAATTGGACGAACTTGCTCAACCACTGAATCAAGGTCGAACTTGGCGCGTGGCACTAGATTTCGCAGATCCGAAGCCTTTCTGGATCCGCCACGTAAATCTAGGGTCGACAACATATTCAAAGTTTAACTTGATTTT
>JBILBY010000037.1:0-6988 GCA_044353415.1 Candidatus Nanopelagicales bacterium
TTCCATTGTCATCAAGGGCACAGTGGACCATAGCTCAGTCGGATCACCTCTAGTGCAATTCATCATTTACACAATTTTCGCTGCATCTCTAGCTGCCTGCACTCGTGGCATTTCAAAACAACAAAACTGGGCTCGCACTCCGTTTTATCTGCTGCAGCTATTCATTGGAATCGCCGGATACACATTGTTTAGTGGCACCTTAATGATCTATAAAGTTCTCGGAGTTATTGTTGCTGCATTTGGCGTAGTGGGATTTGTGGCATTACTCAGAACGCCACAGCAGTAATTATCCGCTGATTAAACCTTCTCGAAGATGAGTTAGAACTTTATTCAAGATTCTCGATACGTGCATTTGAGAGATTCCAAGTTCAGTTGCAATTTGGCTTTGACTCAAGTTGTCAAAGAAACGCATTTGCAAAATTCTTTTCTCTCGGTCGTCCAGTTGTGCGAGTAACGGTTTTAGAGATTCGCGGTATTCAACGCCCTCAAGTGCTTCATCTAACGCGCCGAACGTTTCGCCAATACTTGTGGAAGTTTCAGAGGTCACATCCAAACTCACCGTTGAATGTGCAGCATTCGATTCCAATGCCTCGGCAACATCATCAACAGTTATCCCCAGATGCTTAGCGATTTCCTTTGGAGTTGGCGACCGATCTAATTTCTGGGTCAACTCAGTGGTTGCCTTAGTTACCGATGCGCCCAATTCTTGAAGTCTTCGAGGCACTCTAACTGCCCAGGTCTTATCTCGGAAGTGACGCTTTATTTCACCAACTATGGTTGGGGTTGCAAAAGTCGAGAATTCGAATCCTTTAGAAATTTCAAATCTGTCGATTGCCTTGATTAAGCCAATGGTGCCGACTTGAATCAGATCATCAAGAGGCTCGCCGCGATCAGCAAATTTTCGTGCCATGAATGTAACCAAAGGTAAATGGCGTTCAATCAGCGCAGCACGAAGCGCCTCGTGTTCACTGGTACCTGCTTCTAGAGCTGCAAGTTGCTCGAACATCTCACGATCAGCTGATCGTAAGTCGTTTTTAGGCACTAGCCACCACTTTGGCAGTTAGCAACAGAGTCACTAGACCTGCCGGTGAAGTGTCTGCGGAAACTTCGTGCACCAAGGCACTTAGAACTGTCCAAGCAAACGAAGTTTTATCTGGTGGGGGACTTCCGGCTGGGCCAGTAAGTTCAATATCTAATCGCTCGGAGTGAATCTGGAACTTAATGGTTACAACACCGGAGTCCGGTTTGTGCGCAATCAGAACTGCGAATGCCTCATCAACGGCCAATCGCAAATCATCAATGGCATCAATGGTTAAGTCGGCATGCGCTGCAATGTGTGCTGCGGTGCTTCGAATCAATCCGACATACTCTGGGGTAGCCGGAACGGCTAAATCAATTGTGTTCACATTACGACGTTAACCTATTTCACAGTCGCAACGGGTGATCGCCTAACTATTCGCTGGCGAGATCTTTAAGTTCCTGGCCAGAGACTCGATAAACCGTCCACTCGTCCATAGCCTTTGCGCCCATCGCGCGGTAAACCTCGATGGCTGGTTGATTCCAATCCAAAACCCACCATTGGAATCTCGAGTAGTCGTTATCGATACAAACTTGAGCCAGTCGCTTCATTAGCGCTTTACCCATACCTTGACCACGGAATTGTGGTCGCACATATAAGTCCTCAAGATAGACGCCATGTGTGCCATCCCAAGTGCTGTAATTCAAAAACCAGATTGCCATTCCAGCAAGTTGATCTGAATCATTCGGATCTTCAATTACAAACGCATAAACTGCGGGTTGCCCATGAGGGGTATTTGCCGAACCTGAAGTAGAAATGCTGTCATGCTGGTCGAACTCAGGGGAAGAAGAATCGCGACCGAACAATGCCTTCATCAGGTCAGGTTCGGTCGCGATTACTTCTTCCGGAGCTTTTTCGTACTCTGCTAACTCATTAATCATTTGGTGCATTTGGGCGACATCTTCAGGAGTTGCCTCACGCACCGAAATCATAAGTTAGTTTTTACTTCTTTGAGTCGGCGAAGATCGCTGCAATTTCGTCAATCTTTGCGATCAACTGGTCTGCAACTGCAACATCGTTAGTGCCCTTGGTGCCACCGGCGCCAGCAAGTTTTGTTGCTTCATTGAAAAGTCCATTTAGGTTTGGGTACTTTTCGAAGTGTGGAGCCTTGAAATAGTCAGTCCAAAGAACCCATAGGTGTTCTTTAACTTGGTGTGAGCGCTCTTCCTTGATTGCAACTGCGCGGGCTTTGAAGTCTGCATCATCGGATGCGTGGTACTTCTCCATGCAGGCTTTTACAGAAAGAGCTTCAATCCGAGCCTGAGCTGGATCGTAGATGCCACAAGGTAGGTCGCAGTGAGCATTCACTGCAATTGTTGATGCGAAAAACTTCATAATTCCTCCGAAGATATTGCGGATACCCGCTTGCCACAAGATTACCTCCACCGGTTCCGGCCCGCAGAATAGGGCTGGAACAATAGGAATATGCGTTACGGAATGGCAGTGGTTTCAGGTTTGAGCATGATTCCTACTTTGGCACCGGGTGAGCGGTTATTGATTCGTCACGATGGCCCGATGGTTCTTGGTGACCTTGTGATTTTCAAACGCGTTAATCAATACGAGATCAAACGAATAATTCGAATCGAAGCAGACGGCATTTTCGCGCAAGGTGACAATGATTTAGTCAGTACAGATTCAAGGTCCTATGGATTAATTCCATTTGACGATGTATTGGGCACCGTTACTTATCGACTCTGGCCTAAGCCAGGACGAATCAAACAGGTATAAGTGTGTTTGCGAAGATCTGCCAAGCTAAGAGTGACTTCGCGACCAAGCTCAACACTATGTAAATCCGTTCACCATGTAAGTAGTTACTCCACTTACCTTGGGCTTTGTATTGCTTGTATTGCACCCAGGCAAATGAATTAAACAACACGAAGATGGTCACGATGATTCCATAAACAAATGCAGGTGCACTTGCATCGGAGGGGTTACCTGGAGAAATTACGTATATTGCAACTGCCAACCACGGAACCATACCTGTGATGCAGCCAAAGATAAATGGAACCCAGCCACCGTTTCCTGGCTGTTCGTATTTTTCTTGTAACCAACCAAAAAGAATCATGGATGCGTTTACGCCAAAGATTGCAACCAAAGCTGTGATGTCAGCAATGCCAGTAATCTGCGCGATCAGCACAATCATTACTGATGAACTAATGGAGTATTCAACCCAACGGAAGTAGTTGTGCTTCTCCTCTAAGCCTTTGCCATATCGGCCAAAGAATTGTGGGCTTGCGACGATGAAATGAGCCAATGCAGATAGTCCAAGGAATAGTGCCACCATCAGTGCCAGCGGTGTTTCAAATACAACAACTGGGTCGGAATAGATCGATCCAGGCGGACCTGCCATGTATGTCGCAGTAACAGGCAGACTGAAGTCTGTTGATAGGGCTAGTACTGCAGCCATCTGCAACAAGTGCACAACGCCGGCAATTAGGTTGAATCTACGCAGGCTTGGAATCGTTAATTTGCTCATAACTCAAGCGTGCCATAGCGATGAGTAGATTCAATTGATTTGAGTTACCTTTTTCCAGCAAAGTGATGGTTTATGGAACTATTACAAGCTTTCCTTGAATATCGCCTTTATGCATAAGTTCGTAGCCCTGTTTCGCATCCTCAAGTGAGAACACCTGTTGAATGTGTGGCCGCACACCGGTTTCGCCTAGGAACTTAAGTAGCCCTTCAAATTCAGTCCGAGTACCCATAGTTGAACCAACTACTTCAAGCTGAAGGAAGAACAAGCGATTTAAATCAGCCGGTGGATTAGCACCGCTAGTTGCGCCACAGATGACAATTTTGCCACCAGGTCGAAGACTGCGCATGGAGTGTGACCAAGTTGCTTCGCCAACACTTTCCATTACTGCATCAACTTTGCCCGGTAGCCGAGCTCCAGATTCAAACGCTTCTGTTGCACCGATTGATTTTGCATATTCGCGCTTGGCTTCATCACGAGAGGTAACCCAAGTTACAAAGCCAGCAGCATTAGCAAGTTGGATTAGCGCGGTAGCTACTCCGCCACCAGCTCCTTGAATAAGTACGGTGTCACCCTTTTTCAAACCTGATTTTGTAAACAGCATTGCTTCTTCATACGAAAGAAAATCAGGCTTAGGAATTACGTTGTACGCCGGAACTGTGACAAATTCCGCGTGCGTACCATCATGAACTTCACTAAGTAGAGAACGCTTTGGATCTAAAGTTTCATCTCCCTTGGAAGGATCGCCTAAAACTGCATGAACTATGACAGCAGTTCCATCATCCAAAGTTCCGGCAGCATCAGAACCCAAAACAATTGGAAGATTTTCTGGCGCTGTAGCTACACCGCGCAGCGTCCATACGTCATGGTGATTGATTGCGGCGGCTTTGACGGCAACTCGAACCCAACCTTCAGGTACAACTGGATCTGGATGATCGCAAATTGAAAATCCTTCAAATGGATTTTCTTGATTTCCGCTAACAGCTACTACAGCACGCATTAGACATCTTCCTCATCATCATCAAGTCGAGCCAGCCAAGTTGCTAGTCGCTCAGTTGGTACTTCAAAGTCAGGGAAAGTATCTACAAATTCCCGCATCCGTTCAGCTAACCATTCAAAGGTAACTTCTTCTTCGCCGCGACGCTTCTCTAATTCTTCAATGCCTCGGTCAGTAAAGTACATGTTTGGCCCTTCCGAGAAATTCGATTAGCTAAATGCCTGGGCAACAAGTGCTTGCTGCTCTAGTTCACTGCGATGGTGTGAGCCAACGGCAGGAGAACTTGAAGCTGGTCGGGAAATACCAGTAATCGCGCGGTTGATTAGAGCCGGCAAGTTCATGGCCATAAAGCTCCAAGCACCTTGGTTGGCAGGTTCTTCTTGAACCCAACGAACGTTAGCCAAGTTCTTGTACCGAGCAAGTTCTGGCGGCAAAGTAATTGCTGGCAATGGGTACAGACGTTCAAGTCTGACAATTGCTACATCTTTCCGACCTTGCTTTTCGCGCTCTGCAGCTAGGTCGTAATAAACCTTTCCGCTACAAAGCAAAACCGAAGTCACATCATCTGGATTCACAGTTGTGTCTCCAATGATTGCCTTAAAGGTGCCCTCGGTGAAGTCACTAACTTTAGAAGTTGCGTACTTGGCACGAAGTAATGACTTAGGTGTGAAAACCACAAGTGGTCGTGTCAACGAAGACTTAACCTGCCAGCGAAGCAAATGGAAGAAGCTTGCTGGGGTAGTAGGCATAGCCACAGTTATGTTGTCTTGTGCACATTGCTGCAAGAAACGTTCAACGCGGGCAGAGGAGTGATCCGGTCCCTGACCTTCATAACCATGTGGAAGTAAAAGGACAACGCTGCTCTTTTGTGCCCACTTTTGCTCGCCGGTTGTTATGTATTCATCAATGATGGTTTGCGCACCATTAGCGAAGTCACCGAATTGGGCTTCCCACATGGTTAATGCTTCTGGGCGAATCACTGAGTAGCCGTATTCAAATCCCATGGCTGCGTATTCACTTAGCAAGGAATCGTAAACGTCTAATTTAGCGCCAGCTTCGTAACAAGTCTTAAGTGGCTTGTATTGCCAACCCGTTTGCTTATCAACAATCACAGCGTGACGGTGACCAAAAGTTCCACGACGGCTATCTTGACCAGCTAATCGAATTACGGTTCCCTCGGTAAGTAGTGAACCAAGTGCAAGCGCTTCACCCATACCCCAATCGATGGCGTCAGTTGAAACCATTTCAGAACGCCTAGCAAGTTGTGGTGCAAGGCGAGGATGAACCGTGAAACCTTCTGGCATGTTTGTCTGACTTGCGACAACACGATCAATAACTTCGCGACTAATTGCGGTTGGTACTTCCCAAGTTGGAGTTTGTGGCGCCAAGGTTTGCTGGCCATGCGAGATAACTTCGGATGCCGATGCATTGAAGTGTTCCGCAGTCTCGGACTTGGTTGCTTGGAAAACCCCTTCAAGTTCATCTTGATAATGCTTAAGAGCTGCTTCGGCCTCTTCTAAAGTTATATCGCCACGACCAACTAGGGCTTCAGTGTAAAGCTTTCGCACTGAACGCTTCTGGTCGATGATGTCGTACATAAGTGGCTGAGTAAGTGAAGGATCATCTGCTTCATTGTGACCGCGACGTCGGTAGCAAACTAAATCGATTACCACGTCTTTATGGAAAGCCTGACGGAAGTCGTAAGCCAATTGCGCTACTCGCACCACTGCTTCTGGATCATCACCGTTGACATGGAATACCGGAGCTTGGATAGTGCGAGCTACGTCTGTGGAGTAAACACTTGTGCGGCTGTATCGAGGCGATGTTGTGAAGCCAACTTGATTATTGATAACCAGGTGAATCGTTCCGCCAACTCGGTAGCCCTGCAGTTGACTCATCTGAAGAGTTTCAGCAACTACACCTTGACCAGCAAACGCGGCATCACCGTGCATAAGCAACGGTAAGACTGAGTACTTATCTTTGCTGCCTTCTTGGGTTTGGGAAATAATGTCTTGCTTAGCGCGGACAATTCCTTCAAGAACTGGATTAACAGCTTCTAAGTGAGATGGGTTAGCTGCCAAATAAACCTTGACTTCTTCGCCCCCGGCAGCCTTGTAAGTGCTCTTAGTTCCAAGGTGATACTTAACGTCACCAGATCCTTGCACTGACTCTTCGCCGTAGTTGCCTTCGAATTCATTAAAAATTCGGCCATAACCTTTGCCAGCAATATTGGCCAGAACGTTTAGGCGGCCACGGTGCGGCATACCAATGCAAACTTCGTCGAGTTCGTCTTTAGCGGCCTCGATCAAAATCTGATCAACAAATGGAATTGCGCTTTCGCCACCTTCAAGGCTGAAACGCTTTTGTCCTACGTACTTTGTCTGCAAGAAACTTTCGAATGCCTCAGCTTCATTTAGCTTGCGGAGGATTCGCAACTGTT
>JBILBY010000028.1:0-8076 GCA_044353415.1 Candidatus Nanopelagicales bacterium
CAATTCACCCATAAAATCTTGTGAGAAAGACCTAACTTACGGGAGAACAAATGACAGTAAATACCTCGTCCCCACAAGATGCCTTGATGGCATTTGGCAAGAAGTGGTGGCTTCTACTAATTCTCGGTGTCCTATCCATGGTCGTTGGCGTTATGGCGCTGAACAACCCAGTTTCAGCAACTGCAACCCTGGTTTTGCTATTTGGTATCTGGCTTCTTTTCAGCGGTATCGGAACAATCATCCGTGCTCTAGCAGACGACACCGAAGGCTCAGGCAAAGTCCTGATGCTGATCAGCGGTTCACTATCCATCATTTTGGCAGTGATCTTCTTTAACGGTGGAATTGTTAAAGACGCACAGCTTGCTGCAATCTTTATGGGTATCACCTTTATCTTCCGCGGTATGGCTGAACTTGTTGCAGGTCTAGCATCCAAGGGAGTACCTGGCCGTGGCTGGGCAATCTTCATGGGCATCATTACTTTGATTGCCGGTGTTATCACAATCAACAACCCAATTGCATCACTAATAACAATCACTCAGGTCATGTCATTCTTCTTGATCATCTTGGGCGTTATGGAAATTGTTGCATCCTTCCAACTTCGTGGTCTTGCCAAGAAGTAACTAAAAGCAATTCAAATCAAGGGCTAGTCCGGTTGGACTAGCCCTTGATTTATGTTCAGGATCAGCGATTCTGCGTGAGAGACTAAAAGCATGAGTGCAATGCCGATTGAAGACGTGGCAATTGACGTAATGACAGACCGACCATGGATTACCTTGGTCTGGAATGATCCAATTAACTTAATGACTTACGTGACTTATGTTTTTCAAACTTATTTTGGATACGACAAACCGAAGGCCGAACTTCTAATGCTTGATGTGCACGAAAAGGGCCGAGCGGTAGTGAGCTCGGGAACCAGGGAAGAAATGGAACGCGACGTGGCTGCCATGCATTCCTATGGTCTCTGGGCAACCTTGCAAAAGGACGATTAAGTGTTTAAGTCCGGACTCAGTGGAAAGCTCACCCTGAAACTTGATGATGCAGAGCTTGGCGTTTTGTCACAACTATTCGAGCAAATGGCAGAACTATTGGAACATCCAGAAAGTGAAACTGGCGCAGATCCATTGGCCAAGATGCTGAACATGAGTGGCTCAACTCAGATCTCCGAAGACCCAGCGTTAGCAAGACTTTTCCCAGATGGTTATTCAGACGATGAGCATGCTAGCGCAGACTTTCGCAGGTTTACTGAGCAGGATCTACGAGCGCAAAAGCTGGCTGCGCTAACTACTGTTAGAGATTCTTTAAACGGCTGGACCGGCAAGTCCAGCATCACTGCGCAGCAAGCACAGGACTGGCTTAAGGCGATAAATGATCTACGACTGGTACTTGGCACACGGCTTGAGATCACCGATGAAGTAGAGACGGATTTTGAAGCCGACGAACCAGGCATTCACTTGTATAACTATTTGACGTACCTGCAAGGCACTCTGATTGACGCTTTAACTTAAGGCACAATAAAAATCCCCCCAGCTTTTCAGCTGGGGGGATTTTTCGTTATTAATTATTAATGTACGCCTTCAGATGATGCATATGATGCGTCATCTGCTGCGCTCTTTAGGCGAGCAATCTTGTAGATTGTCAGACCAAACAGACACTTGGCAAGGATGTCAGCAACGGTGTAACCGACCTGACGTCCAACGAAGGCGTCTGCGCCATCGATACCAAGCATTGGTAGCAAGTACGAGATTGGGTAAACACCCCAAGTTGCAATAAGAAGCAAGCGAAGACGCTTTACTGTTGCTGCAACTTCAGCTGGCTGTGTTTCAAGTGTCTTTGTCAATTCAACGAACAATACATACAGGATGTAGAAGAACGGAATTGAAGAAAGTGCACCCCAGATACCCTTTGTCATCATGTCTGCAGAAACTTCACCTGGGTAACCAAGGATGATCATTGCTGCTGATGCAGGAACTAGACGAGCTGTTAGGGACTTACGGTTTGCTGCTGGAAGTGCAAGTACTGCAATGGTTTCCATAAGCAAAAGTGGAACAGTTAGTAACCAGTCAACGTAGCGGTATGCTTCGTTGAAAACTTCGCCACCAGCGTGTGCTGACTTGAATGAATCGTAGATTCTCCAGTAGTGGTAAAGCGCAATCAGGGTTACAGTTCCTGAGATTACGATCGCCTGGCGGTACTTTGGAAGTACGCGACCCTGGCTTAGATATAGGTAGATTGTCGTGGCAAGCATTGCTGCGAAACCCATTGACAAGAACCCACTGACAACCATGTACTGGTTTGCTGTCAGCGTGGTTACATCATAGATACCATCCATGAAGTGTTGCTCCTTTTATAGGGAACTGCCGAATCAGTTCGGATTTAATGCTGCGCGCGCAGCATTTTGGTGCTGTCCCTAGCCTGCTCCTGCCAATGCTCAGTTGCAACCAAAACACGCAAGAAAAACCCGCTAATATTGAAAAAACCATGATTTAAGGAGAAATATCCGAATATGTTGAGTATTTCTCAAGCCCTGATTGATCAAATGGTGTCCCACTCCAGGAAAGACCATCCAGACGAGGCATGTGGCGTGATTGCAGGGCCGGCTGGCTCAGATACGCCAACTCGATTCATCCCAATGGTTAACGCTGCTAGATCTCCTACTTTTTATGAATTCGATTCGGCGGACCTACTTAAGCTCTATCGCGAACTTGATGCCAACGACGAAGATCCAGTTGTCATTTATCACTCACATACTGCAACTGAGGCCTATCCATCCCGCACGGATGTGGCTTACGCGTCAGAACCATTCGCGCATTATGTTTTGATTTCGACCAGAGAAACTGGCAATCAGGATGGCCCGTATGAGATTCGTTCTTATCGAATTGTTGATGGTGAAATAACTGAGGAAGAAATCTCCATTAATTAATTAAGCCCAGAGTTGTCCATCGAGGGCTTCAGATGCTTGCTCAACAGTTCCTTCGTACGCACCGGTTGAAAGATACTTCCAGCCACCATCGCAAACGATAAAAACGATGTCAGCCTTTTGTCCAGCTTTTACAGCCTTGGTAGCCATTCCAAGGGCAGCGTGCAGTATCGCTCCAGTTGAAATACCAGCAAAGATTCCTTCACGGTTCAGCAGTTCTCTAGTGCGAGCAACAGCCTCAAGCGGTCCAACTGAAAATCGGGTTGTTAAAACTTCTTCGTCATAAAGTTCAGGAATAAATCCTTCATCGATGTTGCGAAGACCGTAAACAAGTTCGCCATAGCGTGGCTCAGCAGCAACGATTGCCACATCTGGCTTGTGTTCACGAAGGTAACGCCCAGTTCCCATTAATGTGCCAGTAGTGCCAAGTCCGGCAACAAAGTGGGTAATAGTTGGGCAGTCAGCCAGAATCTCAGGTCCAGTTGTGCGGTAGTGCGCATCGGCGTTGGCTGGATTTCCATATTGGTAAAGCATCACCCAACTTGGATTCTCAGCCGCCAATTTCTTGGCAACTCGTACTGCTTCGTTTGAGCCACCTGCGGCGGGTGAGTATCTGATTTCAGCGCCCCACATGTTTAAGAGTTGAGTTCTTTCTGGCGAAGTATTCTCGGGCATTACGCAAATTAATTTGTAGCCCTTGAGGCGCGAAGCCATAGCTAGAGAGATTCCGGTGTTGCCACTTGTTGGTTCCAAGATAGTGCAGCCAGGAGTTAGCGTGCCATCGGCTTCGGCTGCTTCGATCATGGCAATTGCAGCTCGGTCTTTTATTGATCCAGTTGGATTTCGATCTTCGAGTTTTGCCCAAAGTCGAACGTCAGCAGACGGCGAAAGATTTGGCAAGCCAACTAGGGGAGTATTTCCAACCGATTCGAGCAACGAGTCATAGCGCATAGTTAACTTTAGCCACCAGCAACGGCGGGCAAGACAGTAACTGAATCGCCTTCGGACACAGGTGCCGCAAGGCTTCCAGTGAATCTGACATCTTCGTCATTGATGTAGATGTTCACAAAACGTCGTAGTTTTCCATCTTCAATCAAGCGACCAGCGATTCCTGGAAACTGAGTTTCTAGGTCTGCTATGACTTGCTCCAGAGTCTCACCGGTAGCTGAGACCGAGCGCGCATTGTTTGTATAGCTACGCAGAATGGTCGGGATACTTACGGCTACAGACATGTTTAACGCTTTCAAAAGAGTGGATATCTAAGTGTAAATCAAATTTCTTAACACTTCTTGTTGAGTACATTCTGCAGGATTTATGCGCTAAGTGCTGGCGTGCGATTCACTGTTGCGAATACTTTGCAACAGTCAGTTCGAGCTGAGCCACTGTTTCGCGCTATTTGAGCGGACTAGGAAAATCACCAGCAGGTTTAGGCCAATTGTGACCAATCCAAGCGGCATTCGAAACAACCCAAACAGGATGTTGATTATTGAAAGTGTGTAGATCATAACCAGAGCGAACTGAGATTTATTGAAAAGTTCTCTGAGGATCCAAATAAAAACAAAACCAAATGCAATGCAGGCAACACCGGCTATTACAAGTAGTTGAGTAGGAGCGCCATTAGGCGTAGTTGGTACTTCGATGCCTTGCAGAAGCTGGGGAGCTAGTGAAAGCACAAGGCCAATCACAAAATTGAATATCGCACCAATAGCAATAAGAGTTGCTGCAATCAAGATAGATATGGGTGCATTGCGCAAATTCATCACTCTGTCAGATTACTCTTAAGTTGTGAATGATCGCCCAATAGGTGTTATGGATTCAGGCGTTGGTGGCTTGACCGTAGTTCGAGCGATTTTAGATCAATTGCCAAATGAGCCTGTTGTTTACATTGGCGACACCGCACACGGTCCCTATGGTCCTAGACCAATTGCGCAAGTAAGAGAACTTGCTTTGGATGTCCTGGACGCCCTAGTCGAGCGCGATGTAAAGATGCTTGTGATCGCATGTAACTCAGCAAGTGCTGCCATGCTGCGCGATGCTCGAGAGCGATACTCAATTCCAGTAGTAGAAGTTATTCAGCCTGCAGTTCGCCGCGCAGTTAGCGCAACTCGATCTGGGCGAATCGGCGTGATTGGAACGCAGGCGACAATCACAAGCGAGGCATATGCAGATGCCTTTGCAGCTGCGCCGCATGTCGAAGTTACTTCACAGGCTTGCCCAAGATTTGTCGAGTTTGTTGAAGCTGGAATCACAAATGGCAAAGAGCTAACAGAAATCGCACGTGAGTATCTGCAACCGGTACTGAGCCAGGACATCGACACGTTAGTACTTGGTTGCACGCACTACCCGCTGCTTACCGGTGTGATTTCAATGATTGCTGGCGACAAAGTGACACTGGTATCGAGCGCAGAAGAAACTGCGAAAGATGTTTATCGAATTTTGGTGGAGCAAGATTTAATCAGAAACCCAAATCTGCCATCACCAACTCATGAGTTTCTGGCAACGGGTGATTCGTTCACTCATCTCGCGAGAAGATTCCTAGGTCCTGAAGTTCTGGAAGTAACTTCGCTTAAGAATTAAGCCATGCAATAGAGTCAGAGACGTGACTAATCGCTCAGATGGCCGTAGTGCCGACCAACTCCGTAATGTAACCTTCAACCGCCAATGGCTAGATCACGCCGAAGGCAGCGTGCTCGTTGAATTTGGCGCAACTAAAGTTCTCTGCGCCGTGTCTTTCAGCGAAGGTGTGCCGCGCTGGAAAAAGGGAAGTGGTGAAGGCTGGCTAACAGCTGAGTATTCGATGTTGCCACGAGCAACTCACACCCGCAACGATCGGGAAAGCGTCAAGGGCAAGCTGGGTGGTCGCACGCACGAGATTTCACGTTTGATCGGTCGCAGTTTGCGCTCAGTTCTAGACATGTCATCACTGGGCGAAAATACAATCATGATCGACTGCGATGTTTTGCAGGCGGATGGTGGAACTCGAACCGCAGCCATTACTGGCGCTTACGTTGCGGTTGCTGACGCAGTTGAGTGGGCCAGAGCATCTGGTCTAGTTGCTAAAGATGCAGTCGTACTGCGCGATTCAGTTGCTGCAGTTTCCGTGGGAATTGTTGATGGCAAGCCATGCCTTGATCTGCATTACGACGATGACGTTCGTGCAGACACAGACATGAACATTGTTATGACTGGCTCTGGCGCATTCATTGAAGTGCAAGGAACCGCAGAACGAGAGCCATTTGATCGCCAGTTGCTGCATGAACTTTTGGACTTAGCAACAATTGGCTGCGTCGAACTAACTTCAAAACAAAAAGCTGCCTTAGCTATTCCCCTTCCAAAGAAGTAGTTTTATGAAGTTTGTCTTAGCGACCAGAAATGCGCACAAAGCTACCGAGCTCAAGCGAATACTGGTAGAGCTAGACCTTGATTGTGAACTACTGACAGTTGCTGATTTCCCTGGTGCTCCTGAAGTAGAAGAAACCGAAACCACCTTCGAGGGCAATGCGCTATTAAAGGCACGCGCGTTAGCTAAGTTCACAGGCTTGGCTGCAATTGCAGATGACTCAGGAATTTGTGTTGATGCACTTGATGGCAATCCTGGTGTGCTTTCAGCTAGATGGTCTGGGGCAACCGAAAACGTGGATCAAGCAAACCTTGATTTAGTCCTTGAGCAAATTAAAGATGTACCGACAGAAAGTCGGGGTGCAAAGTTTGTTTGCGCGGCAGTTGCTGTTTTTCCAGATGGAAAAGAACTTGTTGCCACAGGCGAAATGCTTGGAAGTCTTCTCAATGCACCAACAGGTGAAAATGGATTTGGCTATGATCCGATTTTTGTGCCAACTGGATTTACCAAGACGACTGCTCAAATGACTGCGTCAGAAAAAGATGCAATTAGCCATAGAGGCAAAGCGCTTAATCAATTAGCGCATCAGATAAGTGAAGTAATTTCTAAGCTTTAATTTCTAAGACTTTATAATGGTGCGGGAGGGGGGACTTGAACCCCCACACCCGAAGGCGCCAGATCCTAAATCTGGTGCGTCTGCCAATTCCGCCACTCCCGCACGTGGGCTCTATTCTGTCAGGAATTGGCGCAAACTTCATAATCGGGATTTAGTCCCGAGGCAGCGAAGCGCTATTTAACAAGGGTATTTTTTGGATCAAATCCAAACGGCAGTTCTAGGCGATTTTCTGCCATCAAAGAGTCGTTGCACAAAATATCTATGGTTTTGCCATCCGCGACAATGGTGCCCTGCGAGAGAATCACCGATCGTGAGCATAGCTCCAAGGCGTAAGGCAGGTCATGAGTAACCATAAGCAAGGTAATGTCCAGGTCGCGCAGGATGTCTGCCAATTCCCGGCGGCTGGCTGGATCTAAATTCGAACTTGGTTCATCCAGAACCAGAATCTCGGGCTTCATTGCCAAAACGGTAGCTACCGCCACTCGACGACGCTGGCCAAAAGATAAATGATGTGGTGGGCGATCGGCATAATCTGCCATTCCCACTAGCTCAAGGGCTTGCATAACCTGAGCCTCAAGTTCAGCGCCGGTAACGCCCATGTTAATCGGACCGAAAGCAACATCTTCGCGAACGGTTGGCATGAATAACTGATCATCAGGATCCTGAAAAACAATGCCAACGCGCCTACGGATTTCGCGAAGGGCATCCTTGTCTTCAGTGTTAACCGCAAGTCCACCCACGTGCACCGTGCCAAGGCCAGCGGCAAGAATTCCATTTAGGTGCATTACAAGCGTGGTCTTACCTGCGCCATTTGGACCTAGGAGTGCAACCCGTTCACCAGGTTGGATCTGCAGGTTTACGCCGTAGAGGGCCTGGTTGCCATCCGGGTAGGCATACGCCAAACCCGATACGTCAAGACTTGGGGAAGTTTTCAAAGTGTGATCCACGCTATAACCATAATTGACGCAGCAACAATCGGCAGAGCCATGGCTGTGCGCCAATCCTTATTGGTAACTACGGGCTTATACAAATCAATGATCGTTCCGTTGTAACCACGCGACAGCATTGCTAAGTGGACTCGCTCACCTCGTTCATATGAGCGAATGAAAAGTGCGCCAGCAGAGTTTGCTAGAACCTTCCAATGCTTGATACCAGTTGCTGAGAACCCACGAGATTCACGAGCTACCTTCATGCGAGATAGAT
>JBILBY010000001.1:0-23448 GCA_044353415.1 Candidatus Nanopelagicales bacterium
AAGGTGGGCCAGCTTCGGAAACGGAATTGGCGGCTGGTGATGTGATAACTGCAATTGATGGCGTCAAAGTTAGTGATGGCACTGAGCTAGTTGTCAGAATCCGAGCAAAAAATCCAGGTGACGTTGTGGAGTTAACGCTGGAAGATGGCAGCGTTATCGAAGTGACTTTGGGTTCAGATCAGAACTAGTTTTTGCCAGGGGAGTAAAGTCGGGTTATGAATATCGGATGGACAGAGTTTTTGGTCATTGCGATGATTGGCCTGATCGTTTTTGGACCTGAGCGTTTGCCAGAGATGAGCGCACAGTTCGCGAAGTTCATCAAGACCATGCGAACTAAAGCAAGCGAAGCCACCGCGGAATTGACTGGATCAGTAGATACCAAAGCGGTAACGGATCTAGCTAAAGATCTACGCGGCCTTACGCCTCGGGGATTAACTACAAATGCAGTTTCCTCAGTAGCAGGGCTAACTGGGTTAGCCGGGCAGGCAAAATCTTCTCCAGCTGGTTCGGCAAAAGTAAATCCAGTTTTCGATCCAGACGCTACTTAATCGCGATTAGGTGTAACGCCTAAGTTCATTCCAACTAAGCCACGTGGCCGAGTTCCAAGTTTGGTTGCCATCTCAATGATTGCTTTAGAAGCCGGCGCATCAGGATGAGAAAGCACGAACGGCATTCCTGCGTCTCCACCTTCACGTAAACCGGGATCAAATGGAATTCGTCCTAGCAATGGAACTTCTTGGCCAACATTTTGGCTAAGTGTTTCGGCAACCATTTTTCCGCCACCAGAGCCAAACATGTCGATTGGTTCACCACAGTGTGGGCAAGCAAACGCAGACATGTTTTCAATCACACCGCTAACGCGTTGATTAACTTGTGGCGCCAACATTCCAGCACGAATTGCTACGTCTGCAGCAGCTGGCTGTGGAGTAGTCACAATAATCAACTCGCTCTGTGGCAACAGATGCGCAGTACTAATTGCAATGTCACCTGTACCCGGTGGCAGGTCTAGAAGTAACACGTCTAGGTCGCCCCACCAAACTTCGCTTAAGAATGATTCAAGGTATCGATGCAACATCGGGCCACGCATTGCTACTGGCTCGTGACGACCTTTTGGCTTAAGTGGCAGCATTGACATGATGCGAACGCCATGGCCCTGCGGCGGCATGATCATGTTTTCGACTTTGAGTGGAGCCTGAGTGACTCCCATCATGTCGGGGATTGAGTGACCGTAAATATCTGCGTCAACAATTCCAACGGACAAACCTTGAACTGCCATAGCTGCAGCCAAGTTAGTTGTTACTGAGGATTTTCCAACGCCACCTTTGCCAGAAGCAATTGCATAGATTCTGGTTAAGGAGCCAGGCAAGTTGAATCGAATCTCTTTGGTTGGGCCCTGTAACTTTTCCCGAAGCGCAGTGCGTTGCTCAGGACTCATTACATCGAGCTCAACTTCAACTTCGACAACGTCTCTGACTTTAGAAACTGCGGCTTTGACGCTGTTAACGATGGTGTCTTGCATTGGGCAAGCCGAGATAGTCAGGTAAACCCCAACTGTTACTTTGCCACCATCTATGGCGACGTCCTTAACCATTCCAATTTCAGTTATTGGTCGACGAATTTCTGGATCAATTACAGTTGCGAGAGCGGCTTGAACAGCTTCTTGGTTAACACTCATTAAGTTTCTGGCTCATCCTTTTTATCGACACCTTGTATATCTTTGAATTCTTCCAGTAAGTCACGGATCTCGCCACGTAGGTAGTCGCGCGTGACAACTTCACCTAGTGCTAGGCGCAACGAAGCAATCTCACGTGTTAAGTAATCAGAATCTGCAAGCAGGCGTTCAGTGCGATCTCGATCTTCTTGGAACTGAACCCGATCTCGGTCTGCCTGTCGATTCTGCGCCAACAAAATCAACGGCGCTGCGTAAGAAGCCTGAAGCGAAAGTGCCAAAGTTAAGAAAAGAAATGGAAACGCATCAATCCGCAAATCTGCTGGCGCAAAAATGTTCCATACCAACCAACTAAAGACTGCAAAAGTCATGTAGCCCAAGAAGCGCCAAGATCCTAAGAATCGAGCGACTCTTTCACTTACCCGGCCAGCGGTTTCGGAATCAACTGTTGGACGTAGGGAACGGCCTCTTTCTAATGGCTGATCCAAACGTGGTCCTCTTCGTTCGTTGCGTGCCATGATCAGCCCTCCTCATCTAACTCGTTTTCCCGCCAGTCTGCTGGCAACATATGGTCAATAACGTCATCAATAGTGACGGCACCGATCAAATGATCATTCTCGTCTACAACAGGCAAAGCCACCAAGTTGTAAGTCGCAAAGTATCTAGCAACCTGGCCCAATGGTGCTGCTGGACCAATAGGCGTAAGGGAAGTGTCCAATACTCCGGAAACCAAACTTGAAGGCGGTTCCCGTAGAAGCCTTTGGACATGTGCAACGCCAACATACTTACCCGTTGGTGTTTCAAGTGGCGCTCTAGTGACATAAACCTGAGAAGCCAACGCTGGCGAAAGCTGAGCTTGGCGAACACGCGCCAGAGCTTCGGCAACTGTGGCGTCGGTTGAAAGCACAACTGGTTCAGTTGTCATCATTCCACCCGCGCTGAAATCATCGTAAGTCAAAAGCCTTCTGAGGTCTTCGGCTTCATCTGGTTCCATGGCTTCGAGATATTCTTCAGCTTGCTCTGGGGGTAATTCCGAAAGCAAATCTGCAGCGTCATCTGGATCCATTTCTTCCAAGACATCAGTTGCGCGCTCCAAACCAAGTTCAGACATAATCTCAACACGATCATCTTCTGGAAGTTCTTCGAAAACGTCTGCAAGCTTTTCAACATCAAGGCCTTGAATAAGTTCGAGGCGACGCTTTTGTGGCAACTCTTGAAGCAAGTTAGCTAAGTCGGCTGGACGCATAGTTTCAATGGATGCCAAAAGGTAATCTACTGGCTGTTGTTCACTTTCGGAAAACAATCCAGTAACTGCGCTCCACTCGACTGCAAGCGTTTCGCCGCGACGACCAAAACCTGATCCAGCTTTACGAATGAAAAGTCGACTGATTGACCATTCCTGAGTTCGCTCCTGTGTCATGCCAATGTCTTGAACGGTAACGAGTTCACCGGTTTCGATCAGTGTTACGCGACGGTCCAATAGTTCGGCGATCACTAAAGTTTCTTCGGCGCGACCTTCAAACCTGCGCAGGTTAACTACGCCACTTGTGACAACTGATCCTGGCTCAATCGAAGTGATGCGCGCCATTGGCACAAAAATTCTGCGGCGCGGGGCAACTTCCACGACAAATCCCAAAACTGAGGGTGCCTTGCCGGTTAAGCGCGAGGTAACCACAACATCACGAATCTTGCCTACTTGATCTCCCACGGAGTCAAATACGGCAGTCCCAGCCAGCCTGGCTAGGTAGATGCGGGTTTGTGTTGTGCTCACGTGTCGAGATTACCCGTTAAGGCCTATATCTAAAGAATCCATAGTTTTACCAAATACCTGATTTCCTTTTGAATTCAGGGGATATTCATCTAGGGTCAATCTTCGAGACAAGATTTACTAGTCGATACTCGCTACCGGAACAGGGAATGGAATTTCAATGAACCAGACAAATCGTTTTACTGGAAAAACTGCAATTGTTACGGGCGGCGCCGGTGGAATCGGAACTGCTATTTGTCAGCGTTTAGCTGGCGAGGGCGCATTCGTTGTTGTGACCGACACGAACGCGGAAAATGCGCACAAAGTTGCAGCAGACATTCTGGCAAGCGGTGGATCTGCAATTGCAATACCAGCAGATATTTCGAGTGAATCAGCCTGTACCGATTTGATTGCGCAAGCTTTTGAACTTCGCGGCCAAATTGACATCTTGGTTAATAACGCAGGCATCATGCGACGTGGCAACATCTTGGACATTAGCGTGGACGACTGGAATGACTTGTTCGCAGTTAACATCAACGCAATGTTTCACTTATGCCGCGCTGCACTTCCGCACATGATTGCTGGCGGTGGCGGCGCCATAGTTAACACCGCGTCGCAATGGGGCCTACATCCAGCTCCAAATTGCATCGGCTATAACGTAACCAAAGCAGCAGTTGCATCCTTCTCGCAAAACTTGGCACGTGATTACGCACCTCATAATGTGCGAGTAAATGCAGTTTGCCCAGGTGAAATTCATACGCCAATGCTTGAGGCTGGCGCAAAGCGATCTGGAAGAACAATTGCTGATCTTGATGCACTAGTTCCATTTGGTCGAGTTGGTCGCCCTGATGAAGTTGCAGCTCTGGTTGCATTCTTGGCTTCGGAAGAGGCGGCATTTATGTGTGGCTCACTTGTGGAGATAACTGGCGCGCAACCTGTTGCTTAATTCCGCTTTTAAGTCTTGAAGTAGAATTAAGAAATGCGTGGTCAACCAGGAACATTTCTATATTTTTTAGCGCGCCGACTTACGAAAATTCAAGTTCATGGTGAAGCGAACTTAATTGCACTGAATTCACCTGGTCCAGCAATGATTGTGGTAAACCATACGACTGTGGTGGACGTAGTTGTTGTCGTTGGCACCTTGCACAAACTCGGATATACCGTTGACGGTCCATGTCAGGGAAGTTGCAAGCATCACCGACACTTGCGTCCAGTTGGAACTTCAGATATGTGGAACTTTCCGCTGGCAAAACAAATCGTTACCGGAAGCGGAATCATTCCAACTGATCAACATGATGGGCGAAGTGCATATCGAGCGGCAAGAGGCGCGCTGAAAAACAATGAATGCGTACTGATGTATCCCGAAGGTGATGTGCAGATTAATGCCGAAGCTTCGCCGAGGCCGTGGCGACCAGGTGCAATTGCGATGGCAAAATCCGCGGCAATGCCAATCCTGCCAATTGCGCATCACGACACTAGAAAACTTGGCACCGGATCAGTTGAACGAAGTATTCTGCAAGCGCTTTCTAGAGTTTTCCGCAGGCCAACTATCCATTTACTATTTGGAACACCAGTAATGGCTAGTGAAATTGCAGACCTAAGTATGCACGCTGCAAACGATTACTTGGAAGCCAAGTTAAGTGAAACTTGGCGGCAAGTTAAAGCCTTTAACTAAGCGTCTTTTTGAGTTCCGCGAGTGCGGCTGCGTTGCCGTGGCGTGCGCTCTTTAGCAGGAGCTTTTTCGGCCGTTGCCTTTGTCGAAGTATCACCTGAACTTGTCGAACGAGGCTTTGACGATGAGTTTCGGTTACTGCTATTTGATTTAGCGCCGGATCCGGATTTACCAGTCTGTGGTTTTCCGGTTCCAGAGCGACGGCCCTTGTTTGCGCCAGTCTCACCAAGGTCTTCAAGTTTTTCACCGGCTAGACCTTCACGAGTGCGCGCTGAACCAGGTAGTTCGCCAGTGGTTCCCTTTGGAATACCAAGGCCTTCATACACATGGTCGCTTGATGAGTAAGTCTCAACAGGTTCATTGAAGTCCATACCAAGCATGCGGTTAATCATTTGCCAACGATTAATGTCCTGCCAGTCAACAAGTGTGATGGCAACACCTGATGCACCAGCACGACCAGTACGGCCAACGCGGTGCAAGTAAGTTTTTTCATCGTCAGGGCATTCGTAATTGATTACGTGAGTTACATCAGCAACGTCAATACCTCGAGCTGCAACGTCGGTTGCAACTAACACATCGACTTTTCCAGACCGGAAAGCACGTAATGCTTGTTCGCGAGCACCTTGACCAAGATCGCCGTGCACTGCAGCAGAAGCAAATCCACGATTAGCAAGATCCTCTGCGAGATTTCCCGCAACGCGCTTAGTGCGGCAGAAAATCATGGTTAGACCGCGACCTTCAGCTTGCAAAACACGAGCAACAAGTTCTGGCTTATCCATCTGATGACAACGCCATACGTGCTGTTCGATTGCATCTACGGTTGAAGAATCACTTGTTGGATCAGATGCCCGAATGTGAGTTGGCTGTGTCATGTAACGACGAGCGAGCGCAACAATTTGTCCTGGCATAGTTGCCGAGAACAACATGGTCTGTCGGCTAGCAGGAGTTTTACTAACCAGAGTTTCAACATCAGGCAAGAAACCCATGTCTAACATTTCGTCAGCTTCATCGAGCACTAAAACTTTGATTGCGCTTAAGTCCAAGTGACCTTGTTTAATCATGTCGATTAAGCGGCCTGGTGTGCCTGCAATAACTTCGACACCATTTTTAAGCGCTTCAACTTGTGGTTCGTATGCCTTGCCACCGTAAAGACTTAGAACGCGAGCGCCCATGTTCCTTCCGGCAGTTTCTAAATCGTCAGCAACTTGGATAGCTAATTCACGAGTTGGAACAATGACTAAGCCTTGTGGCTTTCCAGCATTCTTGAATTCTGCCCATTCGGGATTTGTTGGACTGATGACCTGAGTTAATAGTGGAATTCCAAAACCTAGAGTTTTTCCAGTGCCGGTCTTGGCTTGACCAATTAAGTCCTGGCCCGACATAGCAAGCGGCAAAGTCATTTCTTGAATTGGGAAGGCATCGATGATGCCCTTGCTGGCTAATGCCGAGCAGATGTCTTGGGGAACGCCGAGATCGGCAAAACTAGCGATGAGAAAACTCCTGGTAGATATACGGCAAACACGTACATTTTCGTGGCCGACTTCAATTGTACCCGTTTATCGCCTACCCTTAAGCGTTGTGACTAGTCCTGCTGTTATTGACCTATTGGGTGTTCTCGCATATGGCGAGTTAGTGGCTTTTGAGCGCACTGCTGCAGATGCGAGCTTGGCACCTACTTTGGAAGATAAGGCTGCACTGGCACAAATGGCGGCTGCTGAGTTCGCTCACTTTGAACAAATTTCTTCTCACTTAACTTCACTCGGGACAGACCCGATTGCAGCGATGCAACCTTTCGTTTCAGCACTGAATCAATTTCACAACACACTTACTCCGCGCGATTGGCTAGAAGGTCTACTTAAGGCCTACGTCGGTGATGGAATTGCAAATGATTTTTATCGCGAGATTTCTTCCCACATGGATTCAGAAACTGCAAAGCTTGTAACGGAAGTTTTATCCGATGTTGGTCACGCAGAATTTGCAGTTGAGCGAATTCGTACTGCAATCGAACAAGACCCAAAGGTTGCCGGTCGGTTAGCTTTGTGGGGAAGGCGCCTCATGGGCGAAATGATTAGCCAAGCAACTTTGGTTGCTGGATCCCGTCCGGCACTTCAAGAACTTTTCTTACGTCCACCTGCTGGTGAAACCGCAATGACTGCAACTGAGTTAACTGCAATGGTTAATCGATTAACAGTTGGTCATGCAAAAAGAATGGACATCATTGGTCTAGCAAGCTAAACCAATGATGTCCCAATAAAAATTAAGAAGTGGTTGTGAATCCCACGCGACCAGCGGCCTGAGCGCCAATCTCGATAAACGCAATCTTGTCACCTGGAACTATAACCGTGCGACCTTTTTCATCTGTAAGAGTCAAGAGAGAACCACTTGCAAGTGCGGCATCGATAGATTTCTGAACTGCAGCCAATGCTTCGTTGCTTTCAAGGACAACTTCACGATTTACGTGCTGAACACCAATTCGAATTTCCATGCCGTCTTCTCCAAAAGTTTTATGCGGTTATTAATGAGTCTACGTTAACTGATGCGATTTTCTAGGTGAAGTATGTCAGCCTCAGGCGAACTAGCTTTTGTATTTACGGCGCTTAATCCACTCCAGGCCAAATCCAAGGTTTGGGAAATCGCATCTTCCATCGCGATCGGGCGACCTAGGCGAAGCCAACGCCAAGCTGCAGCTTGGGCCATGCCACAAAGTCCACCGGCGAGAATGTTTGCTTCTGCCATTGATTTTCCAGTTTGGTTTGCAACTTCAGTTCCAACAACTCGCGAAACCTGGGCAACTACGTCTTCTACGCGAGCCCGAACTTCATGATTCATCGTGAAGTCAGATTCAAAAATCAACCTAAAGCCATGATCGGCATCGTCAATCAGTTTGAAGTAACAAGCAATTGCGGCTTCAAGTCTGTTTTTGTTTCCGACAGCTGCATCAATTGATTCAGTTATGTGCTGTACAAGAAAATCTACGCGCTCGTCCAAAACGCCAAGGTAAAAATCTTGCTTCGAAGAAAAATGCTGATACAGAATTGGCTTACTTACCCCGGCTCGTTCTGCAATATCATCCATAGATGCCAGGTGAAAACCTTTTTCGGTGAAGACCTCTAAACCTGAAACCATGATTTGAGTGCGTCGAGCGGAATCCTTGGACGCATGGGTATCACTCAAATCGACAGATTGAGGTTTCAGAGTCTGACTAAAAAACGGGACTTCATCCATGGCTCATACGTTAGAGGGTGAGCGCGAACTTGTCTCAATGACCCCAGTTTTCTGCAAAACCCTTGCGATAACTGTCCATGATGTATCACGACTAACCATGAAACCGAAAAACAGGGTTTGATAGAGACATAACGTTCACAGGAGTCAAAATGTCATTACCCCCATTGGTTGAACCAGCTGCAGAGCTGACCGTAGATGAAGTGCGCCGCTACAGCCGTCACTTGATCATTCCTGATGTTGGCATGGCCGGACAGAAACGTCTTAAGAACGCAAAGGTGTTATGCGTTGGCGCAGGTGGCCTTGGTAGTCCAGCACTTATGTATCTAGCAGCAGCTGGTGTTGGAACTTTGGGAATCGTTGAGTTCGACACTGTAGACGAATCAAATTTGCAGCGCCAGATTATTCACAGTCAAAGTGACATTGACCGTCCAAAGGTTGATAGTGCGGCTGACACCGTAAAGGGAATCAATCCTTATGTAAATGTCATCAAGCATGAAACTCGACTTGATTCCACTAACGTGATGGAAATTTTTGCGCAGTACGACTTAATTGTTGATGGCACAGATAACTTTGCAACACGTTACTTGGTTAACGATGCATGCGTATTACTCAACAAGCCTTACGTTTGGGGTTCGATTTATCGTTTCGATGGTCAAGCCAGTGTGTTCTGGTCTGAACACGGTCCGTGCTACCGATGCCTTTACCCAGAGCCACCACCACCAGGCATGGTGCCATCGTGCTCTGAAGGCGGCGTACTTGGAGTGCTTTGTGCATCGATTGGTTCAATCCAAGTTACTGAAGCCATCAAGGTGCTAACTGGAATTGGCGATCCACTTGTTGGCTCCCTAATTGTTTATGACGCACTTGAAATGACTTATCGCAAAATCAAAATGCGTAAAGATCCAAACTGCGCAGTGTGTGGCGAAAATCCAACTGTCACCGAACTAATCGATTACGAAGCATTCTGTGGCGCAGTTTCAACTGAAGCAGCGGAAGCGATCGTTGATTCAACCATCAACGTTAAGCAACTAGATGAAATGCTAAAGGCTCGTGAGCGTGGCGAAAAAGACTTCATGCTGATAGATGTTCGCGAACCAAATGAATACGACATTGTGAGTATTCCTGGTGCGGTCTTGATTCCAAAGAATGAATTTTTGATGGGCGATGCGCTAACCAAGATGCCAACTGACAAGCAAATTGTTTTGCATTGCAAAGTTGGCGGTCGCTCAGCGGAAGTTTTAGCTGCAGTTAAGGGTGCTGGGTTTAAAGATGCCATTCACGTTGGCGGCGGAATCCTGGCTTGGGTTAGCCAAATCGAACCTGATAAACCTTCTTACTAGTTCGAGTTAGAGATCTCCGGTTCGCTGCAGATTTCTAAATGCGAACCAACCAGGAATGGTTGGAATCCAGAAAGTCATCAAGCGAAACACTAAAGTAGCTGAAATTGCGATGCCCGCATCGATACCAGCTGCAGTTAAGCCAGCAGCAAGAGCCGCTTCAACTGCACCCAAACCACCTGGAGTCGGCGCGGCTTGACCAACTACAGAAGCCGCTAAGTAAACCAAGGCAATTGCAGCGATTGATGCATCAGGTGTGAATGCTCTAACCGAAGCAACTAAACAGGCGCAGTAAGCAAGATTAAGCAGCAGAACTCCGAAAACACCTGTAACTAATTTGGCTGGCTGGTTTGCAAGCGAGGAAAGTCTTGGCAGCACTTGGGAAAAAATCGGTTGAATCTTTTCGGTTGCCCAGCGCCTGACATTAGGAATTGTGAAAAGTGCAGAGGCTGACAGCGCTACGACAAGGAACACAATGATCGCGGTGCGAGGTGGACGGAAAGAAAAATCGCTTGATGTTCCGGCCACAATTACCGCAATAAACAATAAGAAAATATGACTAAAGAATGCCAGGGCTTGGGCGACTGCAACACTAGCTCCGGCTAACGCAGTGTGCATACCTTGCTTTGATAGGTATCGCACATTGATTGCAACTGAACCTAATGTTGGGGGCGCAACCAAAGTTGCAAATGATGCGGCCCATTGGGCTTGGAATGTCTTCCAAAACGAAAGTCTTTCTGGAACTACACCAGACAGTGCCAAGGTTGCCGCAACGTAAGTAAGCGCCGACAACGCTAAGCCAATCAACAACCAACTTGTATCCGCTGTGTTGAATACTTCGGAAAAGTTGACCCGACCAAGTTGTGTTAACAAAAGATATGCGGCAATAGTTCCGGCAAATATTGCTATTAAAGTTCTTGGTTTAACCCGTTCGATTTCGATTTCTTCAGCATCCGTCTCAGGCATGTTATGCAAAATCGTTGCTCGGAGAGTTGTGAGGAGATCGCGATTCTCTTTTAACTGTGCCCGGGTGTGTGGGGAAAGCGCAACTGGCTGCAACGCAGGTAAAGCGCGCGCTAAGCCGGCGTCACCAAGCACCACACGACCAGCTTGAATTGCGCGCATTGGGTCTGACTCGATTGAAAGCGTTACTAATGCCTCAGCAAGGTCAATACGTAACAAAACTTCAGATGCGGCAATAGTTCCATCTTCAAGGCCTTGTATGTAAACCTTGCCATCATTAGCTTGGAGAAAGTTTTCTGAAATCAAGGAACGATGCGCAATTCGCGCTGACTGTAAATCACGAACAATTTCCCAAGCGCCTGCAAGTTCAGCATCCCCAAGTGAGTGGCCTACTGAATCAAAGGTGCGGCCTGGAACATGGTGAAAGGCAAGCACTGCTGCATCTGGCCCAACTTCTGCAACTGCAATCAAATGTTGTGTTGGAATTCCAGCGGTCGAAATTGCCCAGCTGTTTAGCGCAATGCGTTCTAGTCGCCTACGCATAGAAGTGCCAGAGCCTCCGGAATCATCGCGCAATCTCACCGACCGATAAATAGCCTGTGCCAATCCTGCACCTTCGAGATCGCGATCTAACACGATTAAGTCAATGCGTTGACCATCAGTTGTGCTGGCATCGTATTTACGTCCAGACTCTAAAACTTCTGCAGCTCTGAGCAATGTGAGCGGTAGCCCAAGTGCAGTCATAGCTTTGGCAATTTCATTACCAGATGGGCGAGTGGTGTCTGTTCCCAGTAAGTAGCGAATCAACAGACCTGTTGCCCAACCAGCAAGCAAGGAAACACCAAGACCAGCGGCAGTCACACCGCCGCTAACAATGTTTGCTAACGCAATTGAACCAATAACAATTCCGGCAACAATGTTCCATCTTGGTCGGGACATGATGCGAGCCACAGTGGTGAAAGCCGCTAGGCCACCAACGACAATGCTGAATGGAACCGCAGTCGCGGGATCAGTAGTTCCAGCAAACGTTAAGAGCAGACGTTCCGAACCTGATTGGATTAGCGCCCAGGAAGAAACCGAAAGAATCACGACTGTCACCAGCAGCGCAGCAATTGATTCAACTAGTTGCCGAGTGCGTTTACGAATGAGTAAATCTAAGGCAGCGGCGGCTGGGAAAATCAAAGCACCAAATCCACTGACTAAGTTCGTGATCAAGATAATTGCAGATGGAAGCCGATTGGCACCTTGAGCAATATCTTGATCAATTCCAGTGGTTGTACTTTGTGCTAGAAATGCCAAAAGCCCAACGATTACGATGGTAAAAACCGTGAAGGCAAATCGAGCCAAGTCAGCTGGTCGGCGTAATCGACGATTTATAACCGCGTCTTCGATGACCAAGGTCGAGGCAGATGCCGTTGGTGCCACGGACATCCCCCAATCAATAGGTCAATAAGAAAAGTACTTACTTACATAATCTTGCCTGAATAATCAAGGATTGCGAAAGCCTGATGCAGATTTGTCACCCTTACATGGTGGAATAAGGAGCAATGACTCGCTTAATCCTTGATCGCACCCCGGCATTGCCTTATGTCGCGCCAACCTTGGATGAGGATCAACTTCGTGTTGTGAATCATCGACTTGGCGCCATGCGGGTTTTGGCAGGTCCGGGCACTGGCAAGACCACAACTCTGGTGGCTGCAATGGCTGCGCGCTTATCGGGGTCGGATGCACTTCATCCCAATCAAGTTTTAGGTCTAACTTTTGGTCGTCGCGCCGCAATCGATTGGCGAGATCAAGTCACTGCTGCTGTCGGTGGTGGCGTGGTTCCGCTAGTTAGCACATTCCATTCGTTTTGCTACGCGTTAGTCCGACAGTTTCAATCTGACGAGGCTTACATTTCAGCCACTCGACTTTTATCTGGCCCTGAACAGCAGGTTCGTTCCCGACAACTTTTTGCAGATGCGATTGCTGACCAAAGACTGAATTGGCCCGCAGACTTAATGCCAGCAGTTGGCACCAGGGGATTGGCGGAGGAAATTCGCGCAGTAATGTCGCGCACTCGATCGCACATCATGGATCCAGAAGATTTAGTAAACCTTGGAAACAAAACCGGTCGACAAACTTGGGCTTCCATTGGCGTATTCATGGATGAGTATTTAGATGTATTAGATGCCGAAGGTGTTTTGGATTACTCAGAATTGATTCATCGAGCAGTTTTGTTAAGTCATCGACCAGATGTTCAAGAGTATTTACACAAAACTTTTAGTGCGATTTATGTTGACGAATACCAAGACACCGACCCGGGCCAAGTTGCACTCCTAAAGGCGATGGTCAATGTTGATAGCGCATTAGTAGTCGTTGGCGATGTCGATCAGGCCATCTATGGTTTTCGCGGTGCAGATGAAGCTGGGATTAGAAATTTTGAGCAGGAATTTGAAGCGGTATTTGGAAAACCAGTAGAAAATGTTGTGCTCTCAACTTGCCGACGCTTTGGTTCGGAAATTCGTTCCGCCGCCAGTGCTGTAATTGGTGATCGAGTACCAGCTGGCTTCAACTCGATTGATATACATAAGCACCGAAATCCAAAATGCATTTCTGAAAATGTTGGTGAACTAAAGGTAAGAACTTTTGATTCACCTGGCGCAGAGGCATCACACATCGCAGACATGATTGCTCGAGCGCATGCGAATGAAAACTTGCAGTGGTCGGACTTTGCCGTAATTGTTCGATCTGCAGTCGTTTCAATTCCAACGATTTATCGAGCATTCGTTGCTGCTGGGATTCCAGTTGAGGTTGCTGCAGATGAGATTCCGTTACATCAAGATCCAGCTGTCGCCCCTTTAGTTACTGCGCTGCGCATAATTGACAATCCACGCCATGCCACGGTTGATGTCGTCGCTGATTTATTGAGTGGTCCGTTAGCCGCTATTGATCCCGTTGACCTGCGACGATTTGGCAGTTACCTGCGAATGAAGGATCGAACTACCGAGCATGCACCACGTCCGGCCTTGGTTTTAATTGGTGCTGCGCTGCTAGATCCAAAGTTGCTATTGGATGTGCCTCCTGGCAGACACGATTCTGTAGTTGCTGCGATCCAAAAAATCGGCACAGTTTTGATTGAGGCCAGAAAGCTCATGCAGTCGGGTGCGAGTCCGCATGAAGTCCTGTGGAGTATCTGGCAAGGCACTTCCTGGCCAACTCGGCTGCAAGAGCAAGCTCTAGGTTTTGGTACTCCGAGTACGCGAGCTCATCGAGACTTGGATGCCATCTGCTCATTGTTTGATCTTGCGAATCGATTTGTGGCTCGCGGCAGAGGTAAAGACTTAACAAACTTCCTGGATGAAATTGAAGCGCAAGAAATTCCAGCTGAAGCATTGGCCGAAAACGACGTTCGCAACGATTCAGTACGACTTCTAACTGCGCATCGCTCGAAGGGCTTGCAGTGGAAGTATGTAGTTGTTGCCGGCGCTCAAGAAGAACTTTGGCCAGATCTTCGTCAGCATCAAAGTTTGCTGCAATCAGATCGCATTGGGCCGAATCTGGAATTAATGCCGCTCACGATGCGGGAACTTTTGGCCCAAGAGCGACGCTTGTTTTATGTGGCACTCACTCGTGCCATGCAAACCCTTTTGATTACGGCTACCGATACCTCCGTTCGGGATGATGGCGTTGCTCCCACCAGGTTTATTACCGACATCGTCACTGCGATGCCACAAATTGAAATCTTGCATACATCTGGACGTCCAAAACGACCACTAAGTCCAGAGGGCGTTATTGCGAATTTGCGACGCACACTTAGTTCTCTTGAATCCTCAGAGGCATTGAAGCTTGCTGCTGCTAACAAGTTGGCTCAGCTTCACAAAACTCATGGATCACTGTTTTTCCATGCCGACCCAGATAAGTGGTGGGGTGTGCTGGAGCAAACGCAAAACCAGCGCCCTGCTAACTCTCAGGTCTCAATTTCAGCTTCCGGAATTACGTCGATAGAACATTGTCCAGCGCAGTGGTTCTTGGAACGAAAACTAAATGCGCTTTCTCAGTCTGCAACACCAATGATTTTTGGAAACGCACTGCACGCAATTGCGCAAGGATTGTCGTCGGGTGAACTTGCTTACGACATTTCTGCAATCGACGATCAGCTTGATCGCCTCTGGCCTGGCATGGGATATGAGGCAGAGTGGGAAAGTTCACGAGAGCGCAATGCAGCCCATGCTGCATCAGTCCGCCTCTTAACTTGGATGCTCGACCATAAAGATCAAGTAAGCATCACCGAATCTGGACTTTCTTGGAAAACCAAGATTGCAGTCACAAGTCCTGATGGTTCTTCACGTGATGTGGATTTAGCAATTACAGGGCGAGCAGATCGGATTGAATTCATCGAAGACGGAATAATGATTTTTGATTTCAAGACAAGCAAAGATGCCAAGAAGAGCAAGGATTTGTTCAAGGACGTTCAGCTAGCGCTTTACACATACCTTTTAGAAAACGGAAACTTCACAAAAGATGGTGAAGAAGTTTCTCGAGAGTCGGAACAACAAGTCAAAGGCGCTGCTTTAGTTCAGTTACGTGTTGGTGAAAAAGATAACTCAGACTTGGCGTTGGTTCAACAAGTTTCACCCGATACCCATGACGAGAATTCAACGATCGCACTCGATCAAAGAATCGGCCAAGCAGCTTTAGTCGTGCTAGACGAGCGTTACGAAGCGCGCTACGAAGATCAAAAGTGCAAATTGTGTAAGGTACGAACCTTGTGTCCAGCAACACCTGAAGGAAAGCAGGTGTTGTCATGAAAGAAATCACAACATCTGACTTAACGAAAGTCCTTGGGTTTAATCCAAGCGCCGAACAATTAGCAGCCATAGTTTCGCCACTGGAACCGAGCATGATTGTTGCGGGAGCCGGCACGGGAAAAACCACGGTTATGGCTGGACGGATTGCTTGGCTGATTATGACCCAGCAGGTTGCACCGGATCGAATTCTCGGCCTTACCTTTACCACCAAGGCAGCGAACGAATTACTGACTCGAGTTCGAAGCTTTTTGCCGGCCGCACTCAAGTACTTACCCGATGAATCTGCTCACACAGATTTGGGTGAGCCAGTCATTTCTACTTACAACGCATTTGGCTCACGCCTCCTGAAAGAGCACGCCCTTCGCTTGGGTCTCGAGCCGGATGCTCGAGTTGTTGTCGACGCAACGCGATATCAATTAGCCATGCGAGTAGTTTGCCAATCGCACTATGACTTGGGCGGCCTTGGCTACAGCCCAACCACAGCAGTTACAGAGCTGTTGAAACTCGATGAACAGTGCTCAAACTATTTGGTAGACCCAAATCTGATTATCGAAATGGACTCCCAAAGATTAGTTAGCTTGGAAAGAATTGAAAAGAAGCAAGAACTTACGCACGAAATGATCAAGACTTGCCAGAAGCGAATTGCGCTTGCCAAGTTGGTAATGGATTTCAGGCAAGCAAAGATTGCTAACGATGTAATCGATTACGCAGATCAAATTCGCCTTGCTGCTCAGGCTGCGCAAAATTCGCAAGCCATGCGAGATATTTTGAAAGATCAATTTCATGTGGTCTTGCTGGATGAATATCAAGACACCTCGTTGTCACAGAAAGTTTTGTTACAAGAGCTGTTTGGACATGGTCATCCAGTTATGGCAGTCGGTGACCCATGCCAAGCGATTTATGGTTGGCGCGGTGCCGAGATCACCAACATGGAAAACTTTAAAGATGACTTCCCGCGTGAGTTAGCAGGAAACTGGGAGCCAGCCAATATTTATAAGTTGACGGCTAACCGTCGTTCTGGAGAAAACATCTTGACCGCAGCAAACTCTTTGAGTAACAAGTTGCGGGAAATTCATCCTGAGATTGTCGAGCTGGTGACCGCTGATGATGCAAAGCCAGCTGGCGAAATTCACACCGCTTTACTTCCGACCTTTACCGATGAAGTTGAATGGGTGACTGAGCAGATTGCAAAAATCAAGCCAGTTAAAAGCTGGAATGAAGTAGCAGTTCTTTTGCGCGAGAAGAAGAATGCCCAGTATTACGTCAACGCACTTGAGGCCAAGGGAATACCAGTCCAGGTTGTTGATCCGGGTGCGCTAGTAAATCTGCCGGAAGTTCGCGAAGTAGTTAGCTACCTAGAAGCGATTTACGATCCAACTGCAAATACCGCGCTTGCCAGAATCTTGCTTAGCCCGCGCTGGCAAATTGGATCTCGTGATCTGGCAATTCTTGGTCGACATGCATCGGAATTAGTTCGCGTCGATGTCACACCCGAAATGCCAATTGACGTTCAACTCGATCACATCGTTTCGGCAGTTGATAAGTCCCAACGCGTCAGCTTGCTGGATGCCCTAGAACTAGTTGCTGAAGACGAGTCTTTGCCTTATTCGCCTGAGGCTAGAGTTCGGCTAGTTGAATTGGCATCACAACTTCGCATGCTACGAAAGTTTTGTAATGAGTCAGCAATTGATTTGATTTCACGAATCATTCGGGTCACTGGAATTGGCATTGAAGCCATGGTGGTCTATTCGCCGGAAGGTTCAACGCACTTCGATCGACTAGCTGCGTTGATTGATTTAGCTGGCAACTTCAGAAACCTTGAAGGTGACTCGAGCGTTGGTGCGTTTTTGGAGTATCTGCGCACTGGACAGAGATTCAATTCACTTGTTGAAGCCGATGTCACACTCAGTGACAATGCAGTAATTGTGATGTCGATTCACAAATCCAAGGGCTTGGAGTTTCCAATCGTGGTAGTTCCGGATCTCACGGTTGGTGTCTTCCCATCCACACCTAAAGATCGGCATTGGCCAAAGAATGCATTCCGAATTCCATCGGATGCCCTTGGCGCGCCAATTAATCCATTGTTGCCAGAGTTCCCGGGTCCGGTCGGACCTCGTGGTGTGGACTTCAAGGCGTTCACAACTGCTGCTGGCGAGCTTGCCACAATTGATGAACGTCGGTTGGCCTACGTTGCCATTACTCGTGCGGAACAAAAAGTTATTGCCAGCGGATCTTGGTGGGGTCCAACGCAATCAAAACTGCGCGGACCAAGTGCCTTCTTGATCGACTTACATGAAGGTGCCACTCAGCCAGATGTTTGGACCGAAACTCCAGACCCAGATGCAACTAATCCGTTACTAGCTGATGTGCAGTATTTAACTTGGCCAGTTCAAGTCGGCTCCACTCAGCGACAGGCAATTCAGTACGAAGCCGAGCTTGTTAAGTCTGCTGTTCTTGAGCTACATGATCAATCAGGACTGAGTGATCAAGAGATTGCTTTGGTTGAGTCATGGCAACAAGATATCGACGCTTTGGTTTTGCAAGCCAGCCAGTACGAATCTGTTGAGAGATTGGTTCGACTTCCTGCCTCGCTATCGGCTAGCCAGTTAATAGCTTTGAATACCAATGAAGAAGTTTTCTTGAAATCACTAGTTCGACCAATGCCACGCCAACCATCAAGTGCGGCAGATCGAGGAACTACATTCCATTCCTGGGTGGAAACTTTTTATGGTCGCCGAACTCTGATTGATACTGAGATGCTCTCCGGCGCGATGGATGACGAAATCTATTCGGATGAACAACTTCAAGCACTTAAGTCGGCATTTGAATCCGGACCATTCGTGGATCGAAACCCAGCCTCACTTGAACTCCCCTTTGCCTTAGTGCTGGGTGGGCGAACGCTACGTGGTCGAATGGACGCTTTGTTCACAGGCACATTGGACGATCCTTCGGCAAAAGACCGTTGGCTCGTGGTTGATTGGAAAACTGGAAAACCTGGATCAGCCAATGATTTGCAGTTATCCATCTACCGACAAGCAGCAGCCCTAACTTTGGGTGTTAATCCAGATCAGATTCAAGCAGTCTTTTACTACGTGGCAGATCAAGAAGTAACTTCGCCGACAAACTTATTGTCACTTGAAGAGTTAGCGGAACTTATTTCGTAACTTCGACTACAAGTGCGCAGTGATCGCTTATTGGTAACTGCAAAACTTCAGCTGATTCCTGAGCTTGCTTAATTGATACATCGCTCAACCCTCGAGCGATGATGTGATCGAACTGAATTCGTGGCTTGAAAGTTGGATAAGTCGGCAACTCAGCAAGACTGTCCCAACGCGAAATAAACTTGGCAAGTTTTCCTGGCAAGTTAAAGTCACCAAATATCAGTACCGGATTCTTTCGCTCGCTTAGCTGCTTTGTAAGTTGGCGAAGTTGCTTAACGTTAAATCCAGGAACAAAACTCAAGTGAGTTGTTGCAACTGTGAATGTCCCAAGTGGAGTTTCAACGTCAGCAATGATGGCAACCCGTGGCTCGTCAGCAACCTTAATCATTCGAGGTCGTGGATTACTTGGCACTAGAAGCGGTAGCGAAATCGGTGCAGCTGTAAATCGCAGGACTTCAATGTTTGAAATTGGATAACGCGAGGCTAAGCCAACGCCGTAATGCGGTTGTTCCTGACCGGACTCGGAATGTTCATGCGAGTGAATATGAGAGTCAGTTGCACCTTCCCAGGATTCGCCAGGTGTGCCGGTAATTGCTGGAGCAAAAACCCAATATGGAAGTCCCATGGCATCAGCAACAATCTTTGTTTGGTGTTCATTATTGCTTCGCTCTTGATGTCTATCTACTTCTTGCAAACCGATCAGATCCGCAGTTATTGAACCTGCAACCTGCGCCAGGCTAGGGGCTTCCAGTGGATCTACCAAGGCGATTCCATGTAGCAAATTCCACGTAGCAACTCTCATATCTGCAGACTATGCGCAAGCGCGTAAGATCGCTATTTGTGGACTCCTTAATGAACGATTTACCGTTAGCGCGATTCACTGTTGATCGCTTGGCGGAATTGCGGGCTAATCCACAATGGTTTGACCAAGCCTGGGCATCCGAAAACACTCGAGTTTTAGTGCTTCACGATCGAAACATTCCAGTTACCAATGAACTTTCAATTGTTTGGGTTAAACCGTGGTCACTAAAGATGTCCCACGCTGATGCGGAACAGGTTGCCGTTTTCTTAGGTGCTGATGATGATCACACCTACATCGCAATCATGGAAGACGAAGTTGGCTTAACAGATGTCACCTGGGCAAGCCTGCGCGATATTGGTGCGGCACTTTCTGCCAAAGATGTTGGTCTTGCAACTGCCGCAATCGCACTAGCTGCTTGGCACGAAGGGCACCAGTTCTGTCCAAAGTGTGGCGCCAAGACTGAAGTTGCAATGGCTGGCTGGTCTCGCAAATGTAATGTGCATGATTCTGAGCACTATCCTCGAACCGAACCAGCGATGATTGTTGCTGTTGAAGATTTAGCTGGACGCATCTTGCTTGGACGTCGCCGCGAATGGCCAGAAGGTTGGCTTTCAACTTTGGCTGGATTTGTTGAAGCTGGTGAGTCGTGTGAGGCCGCAGTGATCCGCGAGGTCTACGAAGAATCTGGAATTCATGTAGATCTGCAGTCACTTAAATACATGGGCTCACAACCGTGGCCATTCCCAGCTTCGCTAATGCTGGCGTATCGCGCAATTGCAACCAGCACTGAAGTTGAAATGCACGACGAAGAAATGACCGAAGTGCAATGGTTCTCTCGGGACGAATTGTCTGCTGCCTGTGAAGCCCAAACTCTCAAACTGCCAAGTCCAGTGTCTATCGCATTTAGACTTATTCAGTCTTGGTACGGTAAAGACATACCAATCAAGTGGTGTCGAAGTTAACTAGTTAAACCGAGTACGGAGAAGTCATGAGTGAAAAAGTAACCATGTACAGCACACCATGGTGTGGCTACTGTCAGCGCTTGAAAGCTCAAATGGGCCGCGAAGGTATCGAATACAACGAGATCGATATCGAGCAGGATCCGACGGCTGCGGACTTCGTAATGGGAGTCAATGGTGGCAATGCCGTAGTTCCTACTTTGGTTTTCCCAGACGGCTCAACACGGACAAACCCCAGCATTGGTGAAGTTAAAACCCTGCTAGGTCTGTAAACCTGCAGATACCTATGACGTCCCTTAAGGGACTGTCGTAGGGTCTTGGCACAATAGGGCAGTGCCCGACATTCTTGACGCCCTCGACGACCAGCAACGCGCTGCTGCAGAATGCGTCTCTGGACCAGTAGCGATTTTCGCTGGAGCTGGCACAGGCAAAACTCGAACCATCACCCATCGCATTGCGCATGCAGTGGAAAGTGGTGTCCATGATCCAAGCCAAACTTTAGCCGTTACGTTTACAACTAGAGCTGCCGGCGAACTGAGAAATCGGCTAGGACAACTTGGAGTCTCTGGCGTTCAAGTTCGAACTTTTCATAGCGCAGCATTAAGACAACTTAGATTCTTCTATCCGCAATTCTTCAATTCCAGCCTGCCAGATTTAATGCCTAGCAAATTTCGCTTCGTTGCAGATGCAGCAACACTTTGCCGAGTAGCAAATGATAAAGATTCAATTCGAGATCTGGCAGCCGAGATTGAATGGGCAAAAGTAAACATTCTTTCGCCAGATGCTTATCGCGAAAAAGCGGTTCAAGTTAGACGCGACCTAAGTGGCGACCTAACCATTGAAAAGGTCTCTAAAGTTTTCGAAGCTTACTTAACTCGTCTTGATGAAGCTCATGCCATGGATTTCGAAGACGTACTTCTATTGACGACTGCGATGATGGAAAACTATCCCGAGATGGCGAATGCGGTTCGCAAACAATATCGACATTTCACAGTCGATGAGTTCCAGGACGTTAGCCCCGTCCAATTTGAGCTTCTAAGTCTTTGGCTCGGAGACCGAGATGACGTATGCGTTGTTGGCGATCCGGCTCAAACTATCTACTCATTCTCGGGTGCTACTTCTAAGTACTTAATTGATTTCAAGTCCCACTTTGCCCGCACCCAAGATTTTCAATTAAGCCATTCCTACCGAAGTACTGAACCAATTGTTGCCGTCGCGAATCAGGTCCTTGCTAAGGATGCAACTAGTCCAGTGCGATTAGTTTCCCAGCGTGGCAAAGGTCCAAACGTGAGCCTAACTTCGTATGCAAATGATGAAGAAGAAGCCAGATTAATCGGACAGCAGATTTTGGAACTTATCGCTAAGGGAATTGCACCTAGAGATATTGCTGTGCTGTATCGAATCAATAGTCAGTCTGAAATCTTCGAAGCAGAGTTAAGCGCATTAGGAGTGCCAATCTCGTTACGAGGCGCTGAGAGATTCTTTGAACGTGCTGAAGTTAAGAATGCCTTGTTAAATCTGCGTGCTGGCTTACATGTAACTGGAACCAAGGCCATGACCGAAACGGTCCGAGACATCTTGAGTTCAGTTGGTTGGCGAGCCCAGGCTCCAGATAGTGGGCGAGCAGCTCGGGAAACATGGGAATCCCTAAATACAATCGTGGACCTAGCAGATGAACTTCAAGGCAAAGATTCAACTGCACAACTCCCAGACTTTGTTAAGTCGTTGGATTTACGAAGTGAAATGGAATTTGCACCAAGTGCGAATGCGGTAACTCTGGCATCAATTCACGCTGCTAAGGGTTTGGAGTGGGAAGCCGTATTCATAGCCGGCGTAAGCGAAGGCTTACTTCCGATTTCTCACGCCACAACGGCTTCTGAGTTCAATGAGGAACGCCGATTGCTTTATGTCGCCATGACAAGAGCAAAAACTCATTTGAATATTTCTTGGGCAAAGTCTCGCCATACCGATGGCAAGGGATATCGCGAACAGTCAACACTGCTGCGCGACTTAAAGTTTTAGCTCTTTACTTCCTCGGCAAAGCCTGGGACCCATTGCGCAAATTCATCGCGCACAGAGAATTCTGATTCGAGTTGGCACAGAACCCCGATGCTACCTAACCAAACCCGATGAATCATTACGTAGTTTGGTGGCAGATTAATCTTCATGCCAATTGACCAGTCTGCATTTCGTGGATCACTTGTTCGTTCAAACTGCTCGCGAATCCATTCGCGATTGTGCTTGAAGACCGGAACTTGAGCTGGTTCAGTAAATGGCCCAAGGTAATCAAGTAGCGACTGAGGATCCAACTCAATTCCTGGACGAATGAATCCTTCTTCGCGCAATCCAGCCACTACTGATTCGGAATCCCCAACAAGAGCGATCTTTAACAAAGTTCCCATTGCTGGAGGCAGACCATCAGGCAGTTCTGCAGTTGCGCCAAAGTCAAGAATTGCAAGTCGGCCATCTGGCATTACTTTGAAGTTTCCAGGATGTGGGTCTGCGTGCAAAAGCCCAACCTGGCTTGGTCCAGAAAGCAAGAATCGCAGATACATCTTTCCAAAGTGATCACGTTCTTCTTGCGTGCCAGATTCAATTAGGCGAGCAAGGGATTTACCTTCAACCCATTCAGTAACAATCACGTTCTCGGCGGCAGCCAATACATGTGGGATGAAGTAATCGGGATGACCATCGAATCCAACTGCGAACTTTCGTTGAACTTTGGATTCATGCAAGTAATCGAGTTCTTCGGCTACGCAATCTGTAAGTTCGCGCAAAATTGCCCGAACGTCAATTCCAGGAAAGAAGCCGGCAAACAATCTGCCGAATCTAGACAGTTGCTGTAGATCGGCCAGGAGTGCGCCCGATGCTCCTGGGTATTGAATCTTTACCGCTACGTCGCGACCGTCATGCCAAACTGCTCGGTGCACCTGTCCGATCGAGGCAGCCGCGGCTGGCTCATCATCGAATGAGGTAAAGCGCTCTCGCCAATTTTCGCCGAGGGACTCTTGCAACACTTGATGGACTGATTCAATCGCCATTGGTGGAGCGGAATCCTGCAGCTTGGTAAGTGATTCTCGGTACGGGCCAGCTACGTCATCAGGAAGCACGGACTCAAAGACG
>JBILBY010000029.1:0-7936 GCA_044353415.1 Candidatus Nanopelagicales bacterium
GGATACCTTCGGTCCAGTTTCTGACAACGCACAAGGTATTGCAGAAATGTCCGGCGACGTTCATGGTGAAGGCGCACAGGTTCTAACAAACCTTGACGCAGTCGGTAACACAACTAAGGCCATCACCAAGGGCATCGCAATTGCGACTGCAGTCTTTGCTGCAACTGCGTTGTTCGGTGCATTCCGCGACACAGTTACAAACGCTGCAAAGAGCTTCACAACAAGTGACTTGCAGTACACCGGAACTCTAGACATCTCGAACCCAGCCAACCTATTTGGTTTGTTGATCGGTTCTGCAGTTGTCTTCATGTTCAGTGGACTTGCAATCAACGCAGTATCCCGCGCGGCTGGATCGGTGATCTTCGAAGTTCGTCGTCAGTTCCGCGAGAAGCCAGGCATCATGGCTGGAACTGAACTTCCGGACTACAGCCGCGTTGTTGACATCGTGACCAAGGATTCCTTGCGCGAACTAACAACACCAGGTCTACTTGCAATCTTGACTCCTATTGCAGTTGGTTTCGGATTAGGAATTGGCGCACTTGGCTCATTCCTTGCCGGCACAATCGCAACTGGAACTCTGATGGCAGTGTTCCTATCCAACTCCGGTGGAGCTTGGGATAACGCGAAGAAGTTCGTTGAAGACGGACACTTCGGCGGCAAGGGCTCCGAAGCTCACTCCGCAACCGTTATCGGTGACACCGTTGGCGATCCATTCAAGGACACCGCAGGACCTGCGATCAACCCATTGCTTAAGGTTATGAACCTTGTCGCATTGTTGATTGCACCTGCAGTTGTAGCGATGACACTTGAAGATAAGGATGCAATGCGCATCGGCTTGGCATTCGTCGCCACAGCCGTAATCGTTGTCTCAGTGATCATTTCCAAGCGTCGACCAATTGCGGTTGGCGAAGAGGCAATGGCCAGCTAACAGCAAAATCACTAAGAGAACCCCTGCCCTATGGTTGGGGTTCTCTTTTTGTCCAAATGTCGTTGCGACTAAAGGGAAAAGACACTCATCCACAGGGGGTTGCGACTCGCGGAACAGACACGCCAGTTTGACAATGCCCCTAGGCGATAAGGCACACTCTTGCGAGATAGCGCTTTTGACTCTATATATAGAGTCTTTTGCATTTGCCGAAGGGAATCCTTTTGTCGACAACACGCCGTTTGGTTATCGTCGAATCTCCAGCCAAGGCCAAAACCATTCAAAAATACCTTGGCCCAGGTTACGAAGTGACTGCATCTGTTGGTCACGTTCGCGACCTGCCTGAGCGCGCTGTCGACGTTCCGGCTGAAATCAAGAAGCAGCCTTGGGGCCGCATGGCTATCGATGTTGAGGATGACTTCACTCCTTATTACGTAGTTAGCTCGAAAAAGAAGGACAAAGTTACCGAGCTAAAGCGAATGCTGGCTGATGCGGACGAACTATTACTGGCAACTGACGAGGACCGCGAAGGTGAAGCTATTGCTTGGCACTTGATGGAAATCCTGCGGCCAAAAGTTCCAGTGCGCCGAATGGTGTTCCACGAAATTACTCCAGAAGCAATCCGTCATGCTGCGGAATCAACGCGTGATCTTGATATGCAACTTGTTGATGCGCAAGAAACTCGTCGCTTAATCGACCGTCTTTACGGTTTCGAAGTGTCGCCAGTTTTGTGGCGCAAGGTTCAAGCCGGACTTTCTGCAGGACGCGTGCAATCAGTTGCGACTCGTCTAATCGTTGAAAAAGAACGCGAGCGTATTGCTTACAAGCGCGCTTCGTATTGGGACATTGAAGGAACTTTCGATCCGCAATCATTCAGTGCAAACTTAGTTGCAGTTGATGGCAAGAAGATTGCCCAAGGTAAAGATTTTGATTCACTTGCTCAACTTAAAGATGCCAGCATCGTTCACCTTGATGAAGATGTCGCAAAGAGTTTGTGCACATCACTAAGTGGCGCAAAGTTTGAAGTTCGCTCAGTTGATGATCGTCCATACTCAAGCAAACCAAAAGCACCATTCATGACTTCGACAATGCAACAAGCAGCGTCGGGTCGTTTGAAGTGGGGAGCGCAGCGCACTATGCGTGTTGCGCAAGCTTTGTACGAACGCGGTTACATCACTTACATGCGTACGGACTCAACAACACTTTCTGACACTGCATTAAATGCTGCACGTAAACAAGCTGCAGAACTTTACGGAAGCGATCACGTTTCCGAAGCACCACGTCGTTACGATCGCAAAGTTAAGAACGCGCAAGAAGCGCACGAAGCAATTCGTCCCGCTGGTGACGTATTCCGCACACCAGCTGAAGTTGCTGGCGAATTAGTTGGCGACGAATTTGCGCTGTATGACTTGATTTGGAAGCGCACTGTTGCAAGCCAGATGGCTGATGCCAAGGGAACAACTGCAACGATTCGCATTGGTGCAACCAGTGGTGATGGCCGCGATGCTGAATTCTCAGCCAGCGGAACAGTTATCACTTTCCGTGGCCACATGGCTGCTTACGATGATGCCGACGAAGACCAAGACGAAAAGAACGAAGCCCGTCGTCTGCCAGCCGTGAAGGTAGGGGATTCGGTAACTGCAGTTTCCTTGGAACCAAGCGGTCACTCGACAAATCCACCAGCTCGATACACCGAAGCCACTTTGGTTCAAAAGCTTGAAGAACTTGGTATCGGTCGACCTTCAACTTACGCAGCAATCGTTAGCCGCATTATTGATCAGGGTTATGTTTGGAAGCGCGGTAGCGCATTAGTTCCACACTTCCTGGCATTCACAGTTACCCGTTTGATGGAAGAAAACTTCACCCAACTTGTGGACTATGACTTCACTGCCTCACTTGAAGAAGTTCTTGATGAAGTAGCAAACGGCGAACAAGGACGATTAGAAGTTCTTAAGCGTTTTTACTTCGGCGAAAAAACTGAAGGTTCAATTTTCCCGGGCTTAGCTCCATTGGTTTCGGTCTATGGCGACATTGATGCCCGTGCAATGGCATCACTTCCAATCGAAGGTCATGAAGGAATCATTCGTGTTGGTAAGTATGGTCCTTACCTAGAACGTGGCGAAGGCGAAACTTTGCAGCGCGCAAACATTCCACAAGATCTTGCGCCAGATGAAATGACTGCCGAAAAAGCTGAAGAACTTTTCAATGCTCCTTCAGGTGAACGTGAACTTGGTGTAGATCCAGAAACTGAGCGCGTAATCATGGCAAAAACCGGACGCTACGGTCCGTACTTCACTGAAGTATTGCCAGAAGGTTCTCCGAAGAAAGAAAAGCCTCGCACTGCATCACTGTTCTCAACTATGGATGTTGAACAAGTAACACTTGATGATGCACTTCGAATGTTTACTTTGCCGCGCGAAATTGGGTTAGATCCAACTGAAGGTGAGCCAATCACTTCGCAGAATGGTCGTTACGGTCCTTACTTGTTAAAGGGCAAAGACTCTCGCACCCTTCCGGATGAAGAATCAATCTTTGGCTGCACGCTTGAAGAAGCGCTCGCTCTGTTTGCGCAACCAAAACTTCGTCGTGGTCGGGGACAAGCTGCCGGTCCACTAAAGGTTGTTGGCGTTGACCCATCGACTCAAAAAGAAGTTGTGGTTCGCGAAGGACGCTTTGGTATCTACATCACTGATGGTGAAACTAACGCTTCACTTCGTGGTGGCGATTCAGTCGAGACAATTTCGATTGAGCGCGCATCTGACTTGCTAGCTGAGCGTCGTGCCGCTGGTCCATCTGTAAAGAAGCCAGCAGCACGTAAGGCTGCAGCAAAGAAGCCGCCAGTTAAGAAGAAAGCTACCGCCAAAAAGAAGGCAGCTAAGAAAACCGTTGGAACTACCAAAGTAATTAGCGGTGCAGCAGCCAAGAAGGCCGCAGCAAAAACTAAGACCGGTGTTGGTTCAGCGCCTGTCGAATCTGACGTCACACCAGTTGGCTAGAGTTTGAGTCGTGGCTACCGGATTGTTTATTGCGATTGAAGGCGGTGAAGGCGCTGGAAAATCCACGCATTCAAAGCGCCTGGCGGAGTACCTGCAATCACTTGGACATGAAGTAGTTCTAACTCGCGAACCTGGTGGCACTCCAACTGCCGAAAAGATCCGAAACATTTTGTTGGATCCAGAAATCACTGACATGCCAGATCACACCGAAGCCTTGTTATTCGCAGCTTCGCGCGCAGATCATGCGGCTAACTTGATTCGTCCAGCGCTAGAACGTGGTGACACAGTTATTTGTGATCGTTACTTCGATTCATCTGTTGCCTATCAAGGTTTCTCGCGCGGACTAGGCGCTGAGAAGATTCGTGATTTGAGCCTTTGGGCAACTGGAAGTTTGATTCCTGATTTCACTATTTACTTGGACGTCCCGCATGAAGCAGCGGAACAGCGTATGGATGGCACGGATCGCATGGAAATCCAATCGCGAGATTTTCATGAAGCCGTGCACCAAGCCTTCCGTGACATCGCGGCGGGTTCACCGTATCCAAACGTAGTTATTGATGCGACTGCACCAAAAGATGATGTTGCAGCTGCAGTTCGTTCTGCCATTGATGGAGTGCTCGCATCGCGATGAATGTTTTTGATTCCTTGATTGGTCAAGAGCATGCCGTTGAAGAAATGAAGCACGCTACAACTGATGCTGCAAAAGTGGCAATCGGTGAACGTGGCGATGCCATGACACATGCTTGGCTAATTACCGGTCCACCAGGAAGTGGTCGCAGCACACTGGCAATTGCATTTGCTGCATCTCTGATTTGCCCGAGTGGTGGTTGTGGCGAGTGTGTTGACTGTCGAAATGTCGCAGCAGGTGTTCATCCTGATGTGGAACACATTGTTCCTGAAGGAATCAACTACAAAGTTGAAGCAACTCGAAGCTTAATTGAGCGTGCTTCACTTCTTCCAACTCGCTCGCCTTGGCACGTAATTGTGGTTGAAGACGTGGATCGTTTCCGCATCGATGCAGCTTCAACTTTGCTTAAGTCACTTGAAGAACCACCACCGGCAACCGTTTGGCTTTTATGTGCTCCAACAGTTGATGATGTGTTTCCAACTATCCGTAGTCGTTGCCGTCACGTCGCATTAACTTCACCAACGTTTGCTGCTATTTCGCAGCAGTTAACTGCACGTTTTGGAATCGATCCGGCGATGGCTGCTTGGGCAACAAGGGCTGCGCAAGGCCACATTGGTCGAGCCCGAGCCCTTGCAACTGATGAGAGTGTGCGACTACGCCGTAAGCAAATCTTGGACATCCCAACAAATCTTCGAGTAGTCAGTTCCTGCTTTGATCAAGCGAACAAGATCGTTGCGAGTGCAAATGCTGATGCAGATGCGATAGTGACACCACTTGACCAAGAAGATGATCAAGATATTCGCACGGCATTTGGTGAAGGTGCTGAAGGCAAGGGTTTAAAGACTGTTGAGCGACAGATGAAGAGTGCGCTTAAGGATTTAGATGATCGTGCGAAGTCTCGCCGCCGCCGAGTCCTTAGCGATCAATACGATCGAGTTCTGTTGGACTTGACGGGTTATTACCGAGATGTCTTAGTAATTCAATCAGGTGCAGACGTTGAGTTAGTTAACGAAGAGTTACGTGAATCAATTGAGCGCGTTGCAAGTGTTGACGATGAATCAGCAACATTGCGAAGAATTGCAGCGATTACCGAAGCTCGCGATCAAATTGTTGCAAACGTTAATCCACTAAATGCCTTTGAGTCACTATTGGTAAGCCTGCGAGATCCACGGCTTACCGCAATAGTTGGATAGTTTCGTAATCTACATACTCTGCTTTAAGGTCGAAGTAGATACTTTTTGGGAGCTTTCTTGCGGAAATTTTTAGCCATTGTCCTTGTGATAGTTCTTGGTATCTTGGCAGCTTTTGGATTTCTGATATTTCAATCGGATTCCACCGAAAGCACTTTACCGAAACCCATCAAGAGCGCATCGGTCCCGCAGGGTGAGGGACTTGATGGGTATTACGCTCAGCAACTTGAATGGTCAGAATGCAGCGATGGATTTGAGTGCTCGTCATTTAGCGTGCCAATTGATTACGCAAATCCAGCAGACGGCGCGATGCAAATTTCAGTTATTCGAAAACTAGCCACGGGTACAGCGCAAGGTTCATTGGTTCTAAATCCAGGCGGACCCGGTGGATCTGGAATTGAATACACAACTTATGCCGAGTATGTTGTCAGCGACACTTTGCGTGAGAATTTCGACATTGTTGGCTTTGATCCTCGTGGCGTTGGCTTTAGCACCCCAGTGGAATGTTTAGACGATGAACAAACCGAAGAGTACATCGCACTTGATGGCTCACCTGATGATCAAACTGAAATCGATCAAGCCCAAGCGATGTCTGAACTGTTTGGGCAGTCCTGTGCTACAAATTCGCCTGATACCTACAAATTCCTAGACACCATCAGTGCTGCCAGAGATGTCGACATCTTGCGGGCATTGCTGGGTGATGAAAAGTTGAATTGGTTAGGAAAGAGTTATGGCACTTTTCTAGGTGCAACTTATGCAGACCTTTTTCCAGAGCGTGTCGGTCGCATGTTGCTAGATGGTGCGATTGATCCAACGTTGACAAATGAAAAGCTTTCATTTGGACAAGCTCTCGGTTTTGAACTTGCGTTAACTCGATTTGTTGATGACTGCGTAACGAAATCAGATTGTCCTCTCTCGGCAAGTGGCGCAGCGGGAGTATCTGAAGTTGGCGATTTATTGATCGAACTAGACGCAAATCCCATAACTCTGGATGATGGTCGCTTGTTTACCCAAGCGATGGGAACGCTAGGTGTTGTTGGATCGCTGTATGACAAGCAATACGGTTGGCCGGAACTGCGAACAAATCTAGGTCTTGCCTTTGATGACGATTTTTCAGGTCTTGCATCCAGTGTTGACTTTTACACCGGTCGACAATCTGATGGCAGTTATAAAGACAACTCAAACGACGCCATTGCTGCAGTGAATTGCTTAGATCGTCCAGATCGCGCCACAACTGAAGAAACCGCTGCTCTTGCTAGTGAATGGAAAAAAGTTGCACCTAACTTTGGTGAGTACCTAGCCTGGAGCAACATAAGTTGCAGCTACTGGCAGGCTGAAGCCACTGGTGTGCCGAAAGAAATTACAGCGCCTGGAACTCCAACAATTTTGGTTGTTGGAACTGTTAACGATCCAGCAACTCCATATGCCTGGAGCCAGGCTTTGGCAACGCAGCTATCAAAGGGAGTCTTGCTAACCCTGGATGGTGATGGACATACTGCCTACTACCAAGGCTCAAAGTGCATCGATGAAATCGTCGATAATTTCTACTTAACTGGCGAAGCTGAAGATGGTATTACTTGTACCGATGGACCTTAACTTTCGTGCGTTAGAGTTAAAGCAAGTCACTGTAGAGATGGAAGTCAGTTAATGGAAAACCAAAAAGTCAGTTATAGACAAACTGCTTGGATCCTTGTGGTTGGCGGAATAATCGGCATTTTCGCATCCATTGAACTGATTATTCAAAAAATCGCAGTACTTAGTAATCCAGACTTCGTACCTAACTGTGACATCAATCCTGTGCTTTCCTGCGGTTCGGTCATCAGCACTGAACAAGCATCACTCTTTGGATTTCCGAATCCGGTTCTAGGTGTAATTGGTTTCAGCATTGTCATTATGTTTGGCGCCCTGCTATTTGCAGGCGTTGAACTGCCGCGATCAATGTGGCTTGGACTAAATATTGGCGCGCTGGCTGGAATGGTTTTTGTCATCTGGTTAGTGAGCCAAAGCCTTTATGTAATTGGTGCGCTTTGCCCATGGTGCATGGTGGTTTGGGCTGTAACGATTCCAATTTTCTGGCAAGTAACAACAGACAATCTTGCTAGCGAACGTTTAAGTCTTGGGAAATCACTTTCCGAGATAATCGTGACTTTGAAGTGGATTCTTGTTGGTGCAAGCTACTTAATCATCATGGCTTTGA
>JBILBY010000030.1:0-7878 GCA_044353415.1 Candidatus Nanopelagicales bacterium
GCGAGAAGTTGGCCTCAGCAATGCCAAAGCTCGGACCATCCTGGAATTAAGCGAAGCAGTGGTTAAAGGTTTTGACCTGGAGTCCGTAGATGAATTACCTGATGATGAAATCGTCAAGCAATTAACACAGTTCTGGGGGATTGGTCGCTGGACGGTCGAGATGTTCATGATGTTTAGGTTGGGCAGACTCGATGTTTGGCCAATCGGTGATCTGGGCGTGCGTCGAGGTTGGGGAATTATCCAAGGCCTGGGGTACACGCCAACTGAAAAGGAAGTAATTGGAGTCACCGATCACCTTTCGCCATACCGAAGTGTTGTTGCTTGGCATTGCTGGCGGGCAACCGATGAAGAACCCGATTTTTGGTAACCGCTTGCTGCCAAATCTTCGCAGTCGTCATTCTTTGATTTCATCTAGAATCAAAACATGTCCAAGCCAGTAGTACTCATCGCCGAAGAACTTTCGCCAGCCACAATTGCGGTCCTGGGCGAACAATTTGAAATTCGGCATTGTGATGGCGCTAACCGAACAGAATTACTCAGCAACCTTGCCTCAGCAAATGCCGTTTTAATTCGTTCAGCAACCAAGATGGACGCCGAAGCCGTGGCCGCTGCGCCAGATTTGAAGATTATTGCTCGAGCTGGAGTTGGCCTCGACAACGTAGATGTACCTGCTGCAACCGCTGCCGGAGTGTTAGTTGTAAATGCCCCAACCAGCAACATCGTTTCAGCTGCAGAGTTAGCAGTTTCGCTATTACTTGCTGTGGCTCGCAATTTAGTTCCCGCGAATTTAGCTCTAAAGAATGGCCAGTGGAAGCGCTCCCAATTTGGGGGAGTTGAACTTCAAGGTAAGACCGTTGGAATCATCGGTATGGGCAAAATTGGAATGTTAGTTGCTCAGAGACTTGCTGGCTTCGACATGAAGTTTGTTGCCTACGATCCATACGTAACGACAGCACCAAGCGGTGGACCAGAAATCAAAATGGTTTCACTTGATGAGTTGCTAGCGGCGTCGGACTTTGTAACGATCCACATTCCAAAGACTCCAGAAACTTCAGGTCTTATTGATTCTGCAGCACTTGCAAAAATGAAGCCAACGGCTTTTGTAGTCAACGCAGCCCGCGGTGGAGTACTAGATGAAGACGCATTGTTTGATGCGCTTAAGTCAGGAACTATTGCTGGAGCTGGACTGGATGTTTACTCCACTGAGCCATGTACTGATTCACCACTGTTTGGCTTGGACAATGTTGTTGCTACGCCGCATTTAGGTGCGTCAACTGAAGAAGCTCAAGAAAAAGCCGGTGTCGCAGTCGCTGAGTCTGTAGTCGCCGCGTTTGCAGGAACCGTTGTTCCAGGCGCAGTTAATGCAGGAAAAATTAATTAGTCCTTACCTAATTAATTTTTTGGGTAAAAATGATCTAACTCGTTAGACCTACGCGGAACAGTTCAACCATTTCGTCGATCTCAGCTTCGGTAGTGCTAAGTGGTGGCGCTACTTGAAGTGTACCGCCCCAAATCGCACGTGAGATGACACCAACATCGCGGCACTTGCCATACATCGCAGGGGCAATGTTTGGATCAGCCATTTGAATACCACCTAAGAAACCAACGCCGGTGCGAACTTCACTCACTACGTCTAGATCTTCAAGTGTGCGCAGAGCGCTTGCGAACTTATCCTCTAACTGAGCAACATGTGCTGGCAGATTTTCGCGCATCATGATCTTGATGTTTGCTATTCCGGCAGCAGCTGCAGTGGCGTGACCACCGTAGGTATAGCCATGGCGCCAAACACCAGCGCTAGGTGCGTAAAAAGTTTCCCAAACTGATGGAGCAGCAATTACTGCGCCCATTGGTGCGTAACCTGAAGTTAAGCCCTTTGCGACCGTCATCAAATCGGGCTGCAATCCATATCGAGTAGAAGCAAACCAATCGCCGCAGCGACCAAAACCGCTGATGACTTCATCGGCTACGAAAAGAATGTTGCGCTCAGCACAGGCCTTGCGAACGGTTTGTAGGTACAAATCTGGTGGAATCCGAACGCCACCAGCACCTTGAATTGGTTCGCAGAAAAATGCAGCGATATTTTCTTCGCCGATGCGATCAATAGTCGCGATCATTTCATCGGCATCATCCCAAGGAACGCGAACCACATCTTCAACTAATTCGGAGTACCCGTCGTTGTTCGGCGGGATACCAGCGATGGAAGTGCCACCAGCATGCATGCCGTGGTATCCGTTTTCGCGGAAGACAATAACTTTCTTCGAAGGCTTACCCTGCAATGTCCAGAAGCGGCGAGACATTTTCAAGGCGGTATCAATACTGTCGCTACCGCCAGAAGTGAAAAAGATCTTTGAATCTGGCACTGGTGAAATCGAGGCAACTAAATCTGCAAGTTCAATTGTTGGGGCAGTGGTGCACTCGCCAAATGAAGAGTATGAGGCGATGTCGGCAGCTTGAGCGGCCATTGCTTCGCCAATTTCTTTACGGCCATGTCCAACGTTCATGTACCAAAGAGCTCCGGCGGCATCAAAGTATTTTTTGCCCTTGTCATCCCAAACCCATGACCCTTCACCCTTAGTCATCACTAGAGGACCATTGGTGGAAATTGCATTCATGTCAGCCATACCGTGCCAGAAAGCGTTAGACATTTTTACTCCTTCGAATTGATTCCAGAATACCGACAAAGCCTTACCCTGTGGCATAGTTAGCCCATGATTTCTTGGCCGATTACTGAGCCAGTGCTGGTTGATAAGGCACTGATGTTGCGGCCATGGCACCTCGACGACGTAAATAGCGTTTACGAAATTTGCCAGGATCCAGCAATTCAAGAATTTACAACGGTTCCAGTTCCATATACGCGTGAAATTGCTGACTTCTGGATTCGCACTTCGGCGCAAAAGTACCTAGAGAGAGACAAGATATCTCTAGCTGGAATTCGTAATGGCGAAATTGTGTTGTCAGTATCTATTCACGGAATTCATGAATTCGATCATGTTGGTGAAATTGGTTACTGGGTTAGCCCAAATGCTCGCGGTGAGGGCCTAGCTGCACTTGCGGTGAAAATGATTTCTGACTTTGGATTTGCAATTGGATTTCGGCGCCTGTTCGCAATCACTTTGCCAGATAACTTGGCATCCCAAAAGTCTCTGATCAATGCTGGTTTTGAATTAGAAACCGTTTTACGTGATCGGATGACAAGACGAAATGGAACCCAAGCGAATGCAGTTGTGTTTGCGAAGTTTCCAGATGTAAAAATTACGGATTAACCCGCAACAATGTCGCCTTCAGCTCGGCTGACTTCAACACCAAGTCCCTCAAGATAAGCCTGGGCAGCATCAAGGTCAGCGGTCTCGCCCTTGAATTCAACAATCATCCATCCGAAGTGATTTTCGATTGCAGCTCTGCGAATACTAGGAATCACATTGAAGTCTTTAACCACGTGATAGATCACCGGTTCAGCAACCTGGGATTCCGGAAATGTTAGTCGAAGGTGACGGCTGTTCATGCGGAGATCTCCTTATTGCGTTCGGCTCGATTTACTGCTGACACTACTGCCTTAAGAGATGAAGTAACGATGGAGGAGTCAATTCCAACTCCCCAAAGCATTTGGCCTGCTACTGCGCACTCTACGTAAGAGGCTGCTTGGGCATCGCCGCCGCTACTCATTGCATGTTCGTGGTAGTCAAGCACTCGAACATCAACACCAACTTGAGCCATGGCATTACAGAAAGCGGCAATTGGACCATTTCCAATTCCTTCGACTTCAACATCACCGGAAGTCTTGTCACTCATGGCAACTTTGACTCGAGTGTCACCTTCAACATCGCTATCAACGGCTACCGTCTTTAGTTTGAAACGACCCCATGGGCTTTCAGAGTTTGGCAGGTATTCATCCTGGAAGTAATCCCACATTTGGGCTGGAGTAACTTCGCCACCTTCAGTGTCAGTGTGGGCCTGGATTACTGCGCTGAATTCAATCTGCAAGCGACGTGGTAGCTCCAACTTGTTTTCGGTGCGCATGATGTAAGCGACGCCACCCTTGCCGGATTGGGAGTTAACGCGAATCACGGCTTCGTAACTGCGGCCAACATCTTTAGGATCAATCGGCAAGTAAGGCACATTCCAGGTGAACTTATCGACTTCAACACCGGCAGCTTTGGCATCTTGCTTCATGATGTTAAGACCCTTGTTGATTGCATCTTGATGTGAGCCTGAGAAAGCAGTAAATACCAAGTCGCCTCCATATGGATGACGCTCTGGAACAGGTAGTTGATTGCAGTATTCAACGGTTCGGCGGATTTCATCGATATTGCTGAAGTCAATCTGCGGATCAATACCTTGGCTAAACAAGTTCATACCAAGGGTTACCAAACAAACATTGCCAGTTCGTTCGCCGTTACCGAATAGGCAACCTTCAATGCGATCGGCACCTGCCATGTAACCAAGTTCAGCAGCAGCAACGCCGGTGCCACGGTCATTATGCGGATGAAGTGAAATAACAATTGAATCGCGGTATTTAAGCTTGCGGCCCATGTATTCGATGCTGTCGGCATAAACATTTGGAGTCGCCATTTCAACAGTGGCTGGCAAGTTCACAATTACCTTGCGATCTGGCGTTGGCTTCCAAACATCATTAACTGCGTTTACAACTTCAATTGCATAATCAAGTTCAGTTCCAGTAAATGACTCAGGGGAATACTCGAAATAAACTTCGGTGCCTTCGATTTGCTCGGCATACTTCAGGCAAAGTTCTGCGCCACGAACCGCAATTTCCTTGATGCCATCTTTATCAAGATCAAAGACAACGCGCCGCTGCAAAGTTGATGTGGAATTGTAAAGGTGAACGATCGCCTGTGGCGCACCTTCGATTGCTTCAAAAGTGCGTTCAATCAAGTGCTCACGTGCTTGCGTCAAAACTTGAATTACAACATCATCTGGAATTAGATTTTCATCGATAAGCATTCGAACGAAATCAAAATCTGTTTGGCTAGCTGATGGAAAACCAACTTCAATTTCCTTGTAACCCATTTGCACCAGAAGTTCGAACATGCGCTTCTTGCGATCTGGTGTCATCGGGTCGATCAAAGCCTGGTTGCCGTCGCGAAGATCTACTGCGCACCAGCGTGGGGCTTGGGTAATTACCTTGGTTGGCCAGGTGCGATCTGGAAGATCAATCTGGGCAAATGGTGTGTAGCGCTCAAATGGCATACCTGATGGTTTTTGCGAATTACGTTGTTCGTAGCTAGTCATTGGAAATCTCCGAAAATCTGTGAATGTTTGCGAAAAGGGCGTCCGGCAAGCAGAAAGCTCCGCAACGAGTGGGCCGGGTTAGGCCTCGTTGCGGCAGTCAAGGAGCAGGTTCGTAAACATTGCTTTCACTTTAGCACTGCGCGCCGATACTGGAAAAACCACAGATTTGTGCCCAATGCGTTCGCTCCGTGAGATTTCGCTTTTTCCATTAATAAGGAACCCCGATACCCTTTATTGCATGGCTAGCAACATTAAATTGGCAGTAATTCCCGGCGATGGCATTGGCGTGGAGGTAGTAGCTGAAGGACTAAAAGTCTTATCGGCAATCGCTCCTAGCGTTGACTTGACCTTTAGCACCACCGATTACGACCTTGGTGCGCGCCGATACAACGCAACAGGCGAAACTTTGCCAGACAGCGTAGTTACTGAACTTAAAGAACACGATGCGATTTTGCTTGGCGCCATCGGCGATCCATCGGTTAAGCCAGGAATTCTTGAGCGCGGCGTTCTATTGCCACTTCGTTTCCAGCTAGACCACCACTTGAATTTGCGTCCAGTGAAACTTTATCCAGGTGTTACCTCTCCACTTGTTGGAAAAGGCTCCAAAGAAATTGACTTCGTAGTTTGTCGCGAAGGAACTGAAGGCCCATATGTTGGCGCTGGCGGGTTCCTACGTAAAGGCACAGAGCACGAAGTTGCAACTGAAATCAGCATGAACACTCGCTTTGGTGCTGAGCGAATTATTCGCGATGCATTCGAGCGCGCAGGTCGCCGTCGGGGCAAGGTCACACTTGTTCACAAAACCAACGTGATTGTTTATGCCGGTGATTTATGGCAGCGAGCATTTAACGATGTTGCAGCTGAGTATCCAAATATCGAAACCGATTACTGCCACGTGGATGCAGCCAGTATGTATTTCTTAACATCACCAGAACGATTCGATGTAATTGTTACTGACAACTTGTTCGGCGACATTCTTACTGACATCGGTGCAGCTATTGCCGGTGGTATCGGATTAGCAGCAAGTGGAAACATTGATCCAAGTCGCACCAACCCAAGTATGTTTGAGCCAGTTCATGGCAGCGCACCTGACATTGCTGGCCAAGGTAAAGCTGACCCAACTGCAACTGTGTTGAGTATTGCCATGTTGTTAGATCATTTGGGATATTCAGATGCAGCAAAGAAGATCGACGATGTAGTGGCTGCGGATCTGGCATCACGAACTGGCACACGCTCAACCAGCCAAATCGGTGACGCACTTGCAGCGGCAGTCGCAGGCTAAGGATTCACAATGACAACTTTCGTTCACAATGATTTAGATGTTTCGGCTGCAAATGTAGTTGCCTCAGGGCAGCCACTTTATCCAGCAGTTGAGCGAACCAGCGCGGTTGCGGCAATTGCAAACCATGCAAACCCATCTCCAGCTAGCGCCGAACAGCGCGCAGCAATTTTTGCTGACCCTGGTTTTGGTAAGTACTTCACTGACAATGTGGTGCGCGCAGTTTGGACAAAAACTGATGGCTGGCATCAAGCCGAAATAGTTTCTGGTTCAGCCAGCGCTGGCGGCCTAGGCATCAACGCACTGCACTACGGACAATCAATCTTCGAAGGTCTGAAGGCTTATCGCCAAGCAGATGGTGGCATTTACACCTTCCGCCCAGAAGCAAATGCTCTGCGCTTCCAGCGTTCAGCACATCGTCTAGCTTTGCCACCTGTGCCAACTGATTTGTTTATTGGTTCGATTGAAGCATTAGTTCGCCAGGATCAAGCTTGGGTTCCAACGGATCCAGATCAGTCCTTGTACTTACGCCCACTTGAATTTGGCTCGGAAGATGCCTTAGGTGTTCGCCCATCAACGCACGTTACATATGTGTTGATGGCCTCGCCGGTTGGCGCTTACTTCCCGCAAGGCGTTAAGCCAGTATCAGTTTGGTTAAGTGATGAATACGTTCGCGCTGCCCCTGGTGGTACCGGCGAAGCTAAGTGCGCAGGCAACTACGCATCAAGTTTGATTGCCCAGGCTGAAGCTTCGGACAATGGTTGCGACCAAGTGGTTTGGATCGATGCCATCGAGCGCAAATACATTGAAGAAATGGGCGGCATGAACATGTTCTTCGTTTATGGCTCCGGTTCAAGCGCTCGTTTGCTAACGCCACGACTAACTGGAACTTTATTGCCGGGTGTAACTAGAGATTCAATTCTTACTTTGGCGCGTGACCTTGGTTACCAAGCCGAAGAAGGAACCATCACTGTTGAGCAATGGCGCGAAGGCTGCGCAAGTGGTGAGATCACTGAAACATTTGCTTGCGGAACGGCTGCGGTAATCACTCCAGTTGGCCGCGTTGATAGCAAGAACAGCGGTGCTTGGAATATTGCAGATGGCGGCTCAGGTGACATCACTATGAAACTGCGCGCAGCACTTGTTGATCTACAAACCGGTAAGGCGCCGGATAACCATAACTGGATGCATCGGATCGTCTAATGTCTAAAACTTCCCCTGTCACAGACGCATTTCATCTTTACGACACAACCCTTCGCGATGGCGCACAACGTGAAGGCATTAGCTACTCAGTCGAAGACAAACTAACCATTGCAAAACTGCTTGATGGCTATGGCGTTGGATTTATCGAA
>JBILBY010000032.1:0-7537 GCA_044353415.1 Candidatus Nanopelagicales bacterium
TTGCTAGTTCGCAAGCATGCGATTCAAGGATGGAACGAAGATCGAAAATTTCGCGCAGATCATGAACGTCCCACTCAGCAACTCGCGCACCTCGGTTTGGCGAAACATCTACTAAACCTTCAGCTGCTAATCGACGAAGGGCTTCCCGCACAGGTGTGCGTGAGATTCCCATGCTGACAGCAAGATCTTCTTCGACTAATCGCTCTGAGTTGGAGAGCTCGCCATTGAGGATGGCAGTTCTAATCTGTTCGTAAACCGTAGTTGCGATCTTTGCCATACTGTTTGCTCCCGAAAGCTAGTGGCTATCTACGTGACCAAGTTGCGAATTGTTCAACCTGGCGCCCGACAGTCTCAAGGTTACTTCGTGCACCCTCGTCATCTGTGGTTCCGTCAGCAGAAAACTTCGTAACTGAGGCATTGATAGTTGCGCCAAGGGGAGTTGGCCAAGCGCGAAGGGCGTGAGCAACTACCCGGATTTGCAACAAAGTCGTTGCGGTTGCTTGCCAACCGTATGCAACGGCAATGCAGCCAACTGCCATGCCGTCTAGGTAAACCCGTGGACCTTCGCGAAGATCTTCGATGTAATCCAAAGCGTTCTTGATCATTCCGGACATACCACCGTGGTAACCAGGTGTGCTGATTATTAAGCCATCAGCCGCCGCGACTGCTTCAAGAAACTTCTTGGCATTGTCGCTGCGATCTGGGGTTTCCGTGTCATAGATCGGGAACATTAGATCGCGACCGGTTATGTAAGTCACTTTCGCGCCCGCACCTTCGGCTCCGCGACCAGCAACTCTTAGTGCTTGTTCGCTAGAAGAACCTGGGCGAGTGCTGCCACCGATTGCAAGGATGTTGATTGTCATAACTAAGCTCCTGATTTTCCAGCTGCAACCCAGCCAGCAACTTGCGCTAACTGACGGCCCTGCACGAAGCAGGCCTTAAGTGAATCTTCATCTGGGACTGAACCCTTGCGAGAGACATGTGAGGCACCGTATGGATTTCCAGAAACTTTGCTTACGTGTTCGTCACCATAACCAAGCGGCATGATCAATGAACCCCAGTGGTAAAAGTGATTGTTTATTGCCAAGGTTGTTGACTCAAGGCCGCCATGTGCAGTTGAAGCAGTTGTGAATGCTGTTCCTACTGTGTTCACAAGTGCACCCTTAAACCAAAGTCCACCAGTTGTGTCTAAGAAAGATTTAAGTTGCGATGCTGGTCCACCAAAGCGAGTTGGACTACCTAGTGCAATACCGTCGGCCCATTCCAAATCATCAAGAGTTGCAAGTGGCTCATTAGCCATCTCATCAAAGTGAGCCTGCCACTTTGGATTGCTGGCAATTGCGTCCGCTGGCGCAGTTTCAGCAACGCGGCGAACTCGAACTTCGGCGCCTACGCTTGCGGCACCTTCGCCAATGGCATTAGCCATGGCTGCAATGTTTCCGGTTGCGGAGTAATAGACGACTGCAATTTTGGTCATTTTGTTTCCTTAGCTGGGAATTGGCCGGCGCGGCCAACTAATCCTGGGGCATCTTTTTCAAGCGCTTTAGATAACCATGATGCCGTACTTACCAACGCATCATGATTTAGGCCAGTGCTTACGCCTGAACGCTCAAGCATGTAGTTCAAATCTTCAGTGGCAATGTTTCCAGTTGCATTAGGCGCAAACGGACAGCCACCAAATCCACCAACACTGCTGTCAAAGCCAACAAAACCAGCTTCTAAACCAGCAAGGGCGTTGGCATATCCGTTGTTACGAGTGTTGTGTAAATGAAGACGCATTGGCTCAGTTGCAAAGCGCTCTCGTACTGCGTTACCCAAAGCGCGAACCTGCCAAGGCACGCCAACGCCGATGGTGTCAGCCAAGCCAACTTCAGCCAAGTGAAGTCCAACCATGCCATCAAGAACTCGCGCTACTTGATCAGTTGGAACTTCGCCTGCGAATGGACAGCCAAATGCCACAGCAACAGTCATGGTTAGTGGAACGTTTTCTTCCTTGCAAACATCAGAAACTTCTTTAGCAAGAACCAGCATTTCGGCAACAGTTACATTCTGATTGGCAAGGCTCATCTCATCGGTGCCCGGAATTACCAAATGAACTTCATCTACTTTGCTATTAAGGGCACGATCTAGGCCTTTGCGGTTCAAAATCAAACCAGAGTAAGAAACTCCGTTATCCCGGGGCAGTCCAGCCATAACCTCTTCGGCATTAGCCATTTGCGGGACCCGAGTTGGGTGCACAAAGGCCACAGCCTCAATCCGCTTAGCTCCGGCAATGCCAAGTTGGGTGATTAAGTCAATGCGCTGATCTACCGAAAGCGGGATTTTTTCATTCTGGAGGCCATCTCGAGGAGAGACTTCGATAATGGAAATATCGCTGCGAGGAGTGGGTATTGTGGCGGTCATAGGCCTATTCTCGTACGAGATGGTATACAAGTCCACCTGAATCGGGATATGGATTTCCCTGATTTATCGGGTTTTTTAGAATTTGAGTGGCAAATACGTTAAATTTTGTATACAAATAGAGCAGCCAATCGAAAAGGATTAATTGTGACTGGACCACTAAGTGACCTACGACTTGTTGAACTAGGTCAATTACTAGCCGGACCTTATTGTGGCCAGCTCTTGGGCGATTACGGCGCGGAAGTCATCAAGATTGAAGATCCAAAGCGCGGCGACCCACTTCGCGATTGGGGTCAAGAAAAAGCACACGGAAAGTCACTGTGGTGGCCGATTGCTGCTCGCAATAAGAAGTGTGTGACTGCAGATCTGCGCACACCAGAAGGTCAGCAGATCGTAAAAGAACTTGTTGAACAATCCGACATGTTGCTAGAAAACTTCCGACCAGGAACTCTTGAGCGCTGGGGACTTGGTTACGACGTTTTGTCCAAAATCAATCCAGGCTTAATTCTGATTCGCGTCAGCGGCTACGGACAAACCGGACCTTACGCACCACGACCAGGCTATGCATCAGTTGGTGAAGCTATGGGTGGACTTCGGTATGTAATCGGTGAACCTGATCGCATGCCAGCTCGCGCCGGAATTTCACTTGGTGATTCATTGGCCGCAACTTTTGCAACGCTTGGCGCATTGGCCGCGCTTCACTCAAAAGAAAAGACTGGCAAGGGCCAAGTTATCGATGCTTCGATTTATGAATCAGTAATGGCTTACATGGAGTCATTAATTCCAGAATGGGCAATCGGCGGTTACCAACGCGAGCGCACCGGTTCAGTTTTGCCGAAGATTACTCCAAGCAATGTTTACCCAACCAAGTCTGGTGAAATGCTTTTGATCGCCGCAAACATGGATACTGTTTTCAAGCGCCTGGCTCATGCAATGGGTAAACCAGAACTTGCCGATGATCCAAAGTATGCAACCCACATCGCACGCGGCGACAACACCGCAGAGCTAGATGCCATGATTGGCGACTGGAGTCGCACCTGGGAAATGAAAGATTTGATTAATCACTTAATCGAAGAAGAAGTTCCGCATGGTTTGGTTTATACCGCTAAAGACATGATTGCCGATCCACACATCCAAGCGCGTGAATCCATTATCAACGTTGATGTACCCGGCGTTGGCGAATTCCCAATGCAAAACATCTTCCCGTTCTTTTCAGACACCAAGCCTTCAATTCGCTGGAGCGGTCCAGCCCATGGCGAGCACACTGACGAAGTTTATGGAGATCTGCTTGGTTATGACGCTGCGAAGCTAGCTGACTTACGTGCCAAGGGAATTATTAAGTAACTAGTAGTTACTGATAATTGCTTGCAACCCAGATTTACTTGTACATCCAGGAATAGATCTCTGGACGACGATCGTTCCAAACTGGCCAGTCTTTGCGAGCCTTCGCTAGCAGCGACATGTCCAATTCGGCGTGAATAATTTCTGGATAATTGTGCCCACCAGCTTCAACCAGCACTTCACCAGTTGGCGCAATGATGCAAGAGCGTCCAAAGAAGTCATGAGTCTTTCCGCCGCAAGTTTCTTCGCCCGAACGATTTGATGCGATAACGAATACGCCCATTTCCATGGCACGAAGTCGAAGGTCATTAATGAACAAAGATTCACGCCAACCCAAAGATGACACCGCAAGCAAAACAACATCGGCGCCAAGTGCGCGGTTAGCCATCCAAGGCTCAGAGAAAGCCCGGTCGTAACAGATCAATGCGCCAGTTGAGACTCCGTCAATATCGAAATTCATTGGGCCGGGGCCAGCAGTGCAGTATTCATCTTCATGCACATCAAGTGTTGGCATGTGCACCGATGGGGCAGTTAACTTGCGAAACGCTGGATAGGTTTTTCCATCATGCGTTTTGCCATGAACAACTTCACCGTTGCGATTAAGAATCACAAGCGAGTTGTATCGAACATCGTTGTCTAATTCGTACATGCCAAACCCAAGGGCCGTGTTGTGATCTTTTGCGAACTTTGCAAAGGCGGCAGTCGAAGCGCCACCGACTACTGGCTCAGCCCAGTCACGATACTTCGGACTCTTATCTCCAGCGGCAAAGTAAGGAGTAGTCGCAAGCTCTGGCAGCAGAATCAAGTCAGGATTGGTGGTCGCTGCCTGTTCGGATAATTCGAGCAACATCGCAACGTTTTCTGACACATCTTGCGTGCAATTGCCACTCTGAACTACTGAAACCTTCACGGATCCTCCTGAATTGAATATGTGCCCAAACTAATGGACTTTCCTCCACTTCGTATACAAATTCCGAACAATGCCCGATTTGGGCAGGTTCGGAGAAATTGGGTATTTGCCCCAATGCGCCCAAAAAGTAGCCCAATTCCCTGAAAAGTCCGTTTTTATGGGGGAAATTGGAAAAGACCGTTATCTGAATGTTGTATACAAAGTTCCCGATTAGTCCTGCGCTAGCGCCATTTTTCCCCCAGACTTACACTCATCGGAAGTCGTTTCTTGGGATGATTTAAGCCGAGGCAATAGGGAGATTAAGTGTCACAAACCGTTTCGTTACGTCGGTTGAACCTTCGACGTAAAGGCAGCAAGGACAACACCAGTGCTGCGGTTTCAACAAGCTACCGGATTCAGGCTTATGCAATTTTGGTTGCTTGGTTCGTGCTTTTTGCGGTCTTCAGTTTGTTGCTTCCAGAAGTGTTCCCAACGTGGCAAAACGTAACTTCGATTGCAAATCAAAAAGCTGCAACTGTTTTGTTAACGCTTGGTTTGGTGTTCGCACTTTCCGCCGGTGAGTTTGATCTTTCAATTGGCGGCGCCGTTTCATTGGGTGCTGCAATTCCTGCTTGGTTGGCGACCGTGCACGGGATCTCGCTACCAATTGCAATTCTGATCGCATTAGTTTTTGCAGCTGCATTCGGATTTATAAATGGCCTGCTAAGCGTTAAGGGCAAAATTCCATCGCTGGTAGTTACGCTCGGAACTGGTACGGCGCTCGGCGGCATAGTCAGTGGCCTCGCGGGTAACACAACCTTGAGCGTCCAAACTTTCTCATTCGTAGCTCTTGTGAAGACTCGTATCTTTGGTTTTTACGCAGCCTTCTGGTTCATGCTGATTTTGGCCTTCATTGCTTGGTACATCCTGGAACACACTCCAATTGGACGACAGCTTTACTTCGTAGGCCAGGGACGTGAAGTTGCTCGTCTTGCTGGTATTCGTACAAACGCATACCGCTATTACTCCTTGATTGCGTGCTCAACTTTGGCAGCTCTTGCTGGCGCCATGGTTTTAACAACTGCAGGTGCTGCACAATCCAGCATCGGCAAATCATATGTGTTGCCTGCGTTCGCGGCAGCATTCTTAGGTTCAACTGCAATTAGGCCAGGACGTTTCAACGTCTGGGGCACAGTTGTAGCTGTATATTTCCTCGAAACCGGAATCACGGGCTTACAGCTCAAGGGCTTCGAGGTTTGGATTACAGACGTGTTCTACGGTCTCGCGCTAGTTATCGGCGTGCTCGTAGCCACGGTGGCATCCAACCTTCGGTCGCGGTCGAGTGACTGAATCAAAACAACGGGAAAGGTACGTCTAATGCAAGCAAAAAAGAAAATGCGTTTCGGCTTCGTAGCCGCCGCACTTGCTGCTGGACTAGTTTTGAGCGGTTGCTCAAGCTCGTCTGAAGAAGAAGCAGCACCTACCGAGGCTGCTAGCGCACCTGCGGCAGCAGATGGTTTGGCAACAGCAAAGGCCGCATATGATGCCGCACTTGCTGCTTCCCTAACATTTGCTTACCCAGGCGATGCGTTTGACGCTTCGGCTGCATCTGGCAAGAAGGTTGCGATGATTTCGATCAACGACCAGATTCCAGTACTAAAGCAGTGGACCGACACAATTGCAGCTGGTCTTGAAAGCCAGGGTGTAACTGTTACACAGAAGAGCGATGCAGGTGGCGTTATTGATCCACTACCTAAGTTCTTCGCACAGGCAGTAACTGATCAGGTTGACCTAATCATCACCAACGCAGTTCCAGCAGCTCTAATTCCGCTAACTGACTTGGGTGACATTCCAGTAATGACAACCAACCAGACTGCTGCTCCAGGTGTTGCAGTTGCTGACGGCATTGCTGCTGACCCATCATTCGATTACACAATTGCTGCCAGCCTTATGGCTGACTGGTTCTGTGTAACTGGTGCTGGTGCTGGTAACGCTGTTGTATGGGGTTCTGAAGGCCAAGCCTCCAGCCCAATCATGATCGACACAATCAAGGCACGTGTGGCAGAAGTTTGCCCAGACGCCAAGGTTGACTACCAGGATGCTCCGCTTGCAACTTGGTTCGATGGAACACTTGATGGTGTTGCAAAGAACGCAGTTACTGCAGATGCAACTATCACTCACTTGATGCCAATCTACGACGGCATGACTATCGCTACTGGCGCTGGTCTTGACGCTGCAGGTTCAGCCGCAATTCAGTCGTCATTCAACATGACTCCTGCAGTTGCAGCTGGTATCGGTACAAGTTCAGTAAAGATGGACGTCGGTTGTCCAAATGACTGGTTCTCATACGCAACAGTTGACGCAGGCCTACGTCTGCTAACTGGTAATGCAGTTCCAGACAACTACGGAATCACCTGCAAGGTATTCGATGAATCCAACATTGGTTCAATCGATGCAACTGTAGAAAATTCTGTTAACTGGTACGGCATTGACTTTGCAGCAGAATTCGCAAAGTTCTGGACCGCTAGCTAGTAATTAGTTGTGACTGGTTGGAGTCAGAAATGACTCCAACCAGTCACACTCTTCTTTAAGACCGCAAGTGTAAATTCTTTAAAGTAATTGATCGCGTAGGAGATAAAAGTGGCTGAAGATACTGGCGTAAGCCCAGTCCTTGAGTTCACAAATCTGTCCAAAACTTTTGGACCGACCAAAGCGCTTTCCAATGTTGATTTCGACGTACGTCCCGGAGAAATTCATGGCCTGGTAGGTCGCAATGGTTCCGGTAAATCAACACTCATCAAAGTTTTAAGTGGCTTCCATGAGCCTGACCGCGGAACCAAATTAGTTTTACGCGGCGAAAATATTGAACTACCACTTCGTGGCAGCGATGCTGCGCAACTTGGAATG
>JBILBY010000031.1:0-7537 GCA_044353415.1 Candidatus Nanopelagicales bacterium
CTCCTGCAACTGCAATAGGTAAGACCGCCGCAAGTGAAGTTGCATGTGATCGACGTTGATCAAGGCCCATCCAAAGGACGTAAAGCGGGACCATCAAGAATCCGCCGCCGACGCCAAACATGCCAGCGAGAATTCCAGCTAGCAGGCCAACAACTAATGATTGCTGTATTTGCTTGCGCGAAATTGAACTAAACACGTTTATGCATCTCGCTTAATAACGACATGAATTCAGACTAACGCAAGCAAACTTTCAAACGAAACTAAGCGCTACTTATCGTCAGTCTTTGAATCTGCCTTAACTTCCTGAGCAAAATTGGCGAAAGTATCAGTCAATGCAGCGCGGCTATCTGTAATTCTTGCGAATACATCTGCTGCTGCGGCTTCGGCTTCAGTGAATCGAGCACCCGCTTGATTTGAAATCTGAGTCATTGTTGACTGAGCATCAAACCACTGGGAACGAAGTTCTGCAATGCGCTTGGTTAGATCGTCCAGGACCTTGCGGTTTGCATCCACCGAAACTAAAACGTTGTCGCGATAAGAAATCGCCGCTTGACGTAATGCATCGGCTTCAGCGCGAGATTCTTGGGAAGCAGTGCGAACAATTCCGTCTGCCTTAGTTTGTGCCTGCGAAACAATGAGTTCTGCTTGCTTTTCTGCAGCCTGTAACTTGGCTTGGGCATCAGCAATTGTTGCTGCGTGGCTCTTGCTGGAATCTTCACCTAATGCGCGAGCGTCGCCTGTTGATTTAGCAAGTAAAGCCTGCGCATCGCCAGTTGCTTTTTCAAGCATGGCTTGAGCTGCATTAGTAGCTTCAGTCTGTAAGCGCTTTGCTTCGGCTTGGGATGCAGCAATCTGCGATGTTGTGCTCTTGTCAGTTTCGCTACGAAGGTTGTTTAATTCAGATTCGGTATTTGCACGAAGTGCTGCAAGTTCTTGTTCGGTTTGCGCACGCTGCGCTGCTAAATCTTTATCAACATTTGCTTTCAATACTTCAGCTTCAGAAGCAACTTCGTTTGCACGACGCGTTGCATCTTCAAGAAGCTTTGCAATTACTTTTTGGTTTTCAAAAGCTTGTGAGTCAGCATCATTTTGAGTTGCTTCAAGTAACTGGGCTGCTTGATCACGAGCAGTTTCCAGAGTTGCTGTTGCTTCAGCGCGAAGTTTGCGAGCATCAACATTTGCGGCTTCACGAGTTTGGCGGGCATCAAGTTCACAGCTGGCACGAATTTGTTCGCGCTCGGATTCGGCTTGCTGCAAAGTGTCTGTGGCTTGTTCGATTAACTTGCCAGCACGCATGCGGGCAGCGCGAATAATCACAGCAGCATCTTCAGCAGCGATCTGAGTTAGCGCATCTTCATCCATATCGATGAAGCTGGGACGACCCACTGCGCCTTCGAGTTCAGTAATGCGAGCCTGCAGCGCGCTGATAGTTCTGTCGGCTTCTGCGAAATCTCGCACACCATTTGAACCAGCATCGCCAGTTTCGTCGGCCTTGAAAAAGCGGCCTAAACCTTTGCTGTCACTCATTTGAATTCCTCATTTCCCCGTATGAAAAGAATAGGGGCAGAATGTCGGACTTGGAAATCCGAATTATCTGAATTAACCAATCATTAACGAGAACGGGATCCGCCACGGGATCCGCCGGAGCGACCCTGTGGTCGTCCGCCGCCAGATCTGCTCGGTCCGCCTGGTCGGCGACCGCGTGCTGGTGGCTCTGCAGGTGGTTTCCAGGCAATTCCGGTTGGTTCTTTTGCGCCAGTGATGGCAACTAATTCCTTGGACATTGGCTTAACTTTGACTACTTCTGGATCTACTCCAGCGCGAGAAGTCATTGCCGTTACTGCCTTTTGCTGGCGTGGGCCAATCATTGTGACAACCTTGCCGGTTTCGCCAGCGCGAGCTGTGCGACCAGCGCGGTGCAGGTAATCCTTGTGATCATTAGGTGGATCGATGTGAACTACCAAGCTCACGCCATCAACGTGAATACCGCGAGCAGCAACGTCAGTTGCAACTAACACGTCTGTAATTCCCTCTTTGAAAGCGTTCAAAGTGCGGGTACGAACGGCTTGGGTTTTCCCACCATGCAATGCGCCAGCTGGCACACCCTTGTTGGCAAGGTCCTTAGCGATGCGATCGACACCAGCTTGAGTGCGAGCGAAGAACATGGTCTTGCCCTTGCGGGAACCTATCTCAGCCAAGATCGCTGGCTTGTCCTCACTATAAGTAATGAATAAGTAATGCGTCATTGTCTTGACTGATGCCTTACCTGAGTTTGTTGCGTGCTCTACTGGATCGTGCAAATACTTGCGAACAATCTTGTCTACGTCTTTATCCAAAGTCGCGCTGAAAAGTAAGCGCTGGGAATTTGGCTTTGTCATATCCAGCACTTCAACGATCTGTGGCATGAATCCCATGTCACACATCTGGTCGGCTTCATCGAGAATTGTGATTTCGATTTTGCTTAAGTTGATGTGACCTTGCTCGACTAAGTCATTTAGACGACCTGGTGTTGCAACCACAATTGGCACGCCACGCTTTAAGGCATCAATTTGCTTTGCGTAAGGCATACCACCGGCGATAAGACGAATGTCTAGATCGACAGCTTGGGCGTAAGGCATCAAGGCATCAGTTACCTGCATAGCAAGTTCACGAGTAGGAACTAAAACAATTCCAAGTGGATGCTTTGCAGTTGCTTTGCGATGGGCTAAACGTGTAACCATTGCAAGACCGAAAGCTAAAGTTTTTCCAGAGCCAGTTTGTCCGCGACCTAAAACATCGCGACCGCTGATTGCATCTGGCAATGTCTTAGCCTGAATTGGGAATGGTGAATCAATTCCTTGACGCTTTAGTGTGCTGAGTAATTCTGTTGACACACCTAGTTCAGCCCAAGAGCTTGATGCAGTATCTAATGCAACTTCAGCCGAGTCTTCTGACATTGCGCTCTTGCTGCTTACGCGTTCAGTTGAAGGCTTCTCACGTGGCAAGCGAGACTTTGGTGCATATACTTCGTCACTCTTGGTGCGAGGTGCGCGTGCTGGAGCTTCATCTCTATATGTACGTGGTGCACGACTTGTTGGTGCATCGTCACGACGAGCGCGTGGTGCGCGAGTCGGTGCTTCGTCGTTGTACTTACGTGGTGCACGTGTAGGAGCCTCATCGTTGTACTTACGTGGTGCGCGAGCCGGTGTTTCGTCACGACGCGAGCGACTTGGCGCTACATCATCGCGGCGAGCACGTGGCGCACGTGCGGGAGCTTCATCTTTATATGAACGTGGTGGACGACTTGATGGTGCATCGTCACGACGAGCGCGTGGTGCGCGGGTCGGTGCCTCATCGTTGTACTTACGAGGTGCGCGAGCTGGACGGTCATCTTCATAACGGTCACGAGCAGCGCGAGTTCCGGCTGGCTTTTCGCCACCCTTACGTTGTGGTTTGCCCGAAGGATTCCAAACATCATTACTGCGCTTGGCGCCACGAACTTCAGCGCGTGGAGATTCGGCGCGACTACGAGCATCTGGGTCACGAGGTTCGCGAGGTGCTCGGGATTCGGCTTTTGCCACCTTAGATTTTGGCTTGGCGCGCTTCTTGGCAGCAGTTGTTTTTGCGGCAGCATGGCGAGGCGATCCGGCTTTTGGCTTGGATTCGGTATCGCGGGCGCGGTCTCGTTCTAGCTTTCGGGCGCGCGGCTTTTTCTTAGGACTTGAGGGAGTGGACATTAAAACCTTCTTTGGGGAATGTACTAACGGTAGGCGAGAAAGGGCGCAAAACCTAATCGTCATGCGGTTTTCAGGGTTTTGTCACTGCCCAATGGGAGACTTACCTCATGGACGTTACCTCTTTAATTGTCATTGTTGTAGTCACTGCTCTAACTACTGCTGCCATTGTCGGACTCGTTGTGAGTCGGGCCATGAAGAATCAAGGTGGTTTATCCGCGCAAGACATCCGCCAACAGGTCGCTGATGCTGCGCGCGAACAGTATTTAACTACTGCACAGATGTTAGAAACCTCAACTGAAGCAAGATTGCAAACAACTACCGCTTCCGTTGCTGAGCAATCTAGAGCTGCGTCTGCTTCGATCCAGGAAATCATCAAGCCACTTGGTGAGAGTTTGAAAGCCCTAGATGCAAAAGTTGGTGACTTAGAAACTAAGCGCGCCGATGCTTACGCCAGATTAGATCAGCAGGTTACAAACACCACTGGATTGCTTGACACTTTGCGCACTGAAACCACAAATCTTTCCAGCGCGCTTCGCCGCAATGATGCGCGTGGTCGTTGGGGAGAACTTCAACTACGTCGAATCATCGAAATGATCGGTATGTCTGAACACGTTTCTTTCGACGAACAAAAGCAACAAGTCGGCGATGGTTCCGGACGACCTGACGTAACAATTCATCTGCCAAACAATCGCGTGCTTTACGTTGACAGTAAAGCGCCGATGAATTCATATCTTGATGCGATTAATGAAGTTGATGTTGATCGACGCAAAACTTTATTTGATGCGCACGCCAACGCACTTAAGGGACATATCAAAGCTCTGGCTAGCCGTAACTACGTTGACGATAAAGAATCACTTAACTACGTCATCATGTTCATTCCAACTGAATCATCCTTGGCTGCAGCGTTTGAGGTTTATCCAAACTTGATCGAAGATGCAGCGCAGGCCAAAGTCGTGCTGACATCACCGACATCACTCGTGATTGCCCTGAACACGATCGCAATGCTGTGGCAAGAAGATACTCAAGTTCGCAATGCGCAAGAAATGATTAAAGAGTCTGGCGATCTTTATGGTCGCTTGATCACTTTCATAAATCACTTCAGCAAAGTCGGCGACAACTTAAAACGTTCCATGGACACCTACAACAACGCAGTTGGTTCATTTGATCGTTCGGTAATGCCAAAAGCTAAAGCCGTGGAAGAACTTGGTCGGTTTACAGACGAGCTACCTAGCGCCGAAAAGGTAGAAGTTGATTTACGGGAATCAAAGTATGCAACTCATGAGACGCAATTGGGACTTGTTTCTGACTCTGACGAGGAAACGGCTTAATTCGGGATTGAATTCCCCAAAACACGGGGTTATCGATAGATCAAGAAATTAACGTTGGGTTACTGACCTGCATACATATTGCACACGTTAGGTTTTTCTTATGGAAAACGAATCTGCACCTCAAAAAAGTCAGTCAGCTAATTCACTGGATTTGACCGGCGATTACTTGGCTGAGAAGTCGAAACTTCGCAAGAGCTTCGGTCGCAAGGAAGTTCTTTTCTTCTCGATCTGTTCTGTTATTGGATTGGACACCATCGGCGTTGTTGCCGCAGCCGGTCCAGAGGCAATTTCCTGGATGGCCGTTCTTGCTATCGTTTTTCTAATTCCTGCCTCAATGGTTATAGCTGAGTTGAGTGCAGCTTTCACAGCTCAAGGTGGGCCTTACCTATGGGTTCGCTTGGCATTTGGTCGCCTGACTGGATCCATCGCTGCCGTAATCAGTTGGCTCAAGAGCCCGATTTGGTTCGGAGGCATCTTGGCCTTTGTGGCAGTTGCAACCGCTGAAACCTTTTTCATGTCCGGCACCCAGATGTCACAATTCTCGTTCTATCGATTCGCTCTTGCGTTCATCTGGATCGGAATCATTGCAGCCAACCTTTCTTTCAAAGTTGGTAAGTGGGTGCCAATTTTAGGTGGCTTATCCCGGTTAGTTTTAATTCCGTTTTTCACAATCACGGTTATTGTCTTTGGAATTGCAAATGGTCTTCGTGGTGTTGTGTTCTCTGATTTTGGATTGAGCTTTGATGGATTACTTGCAACTATCGGAATCATTCTGTTCGCATTTCTAGGTTTAGAGAATGTCAGTGCAGCTAGTGATGAAATGACTCACGCTAAACGCGACTTGCCTTACGCCGCGTTTAGAACATCTGCGTTAGCGATGTTGCTTTACGGTGTTCCAATCCTGACTGTGCTTTTGGTGTTACCAATCGGACAAGTTAATGGACTTACTGGATTCGTTGATGCTTTGAAGTCAGCTTTCACGGTTTATGGCGGCAGTATCGCCGAAGATGGAACTGTTACGTTAACTGGCGCTGGGATTTACCTTGGAGCCTTTGCTGGTGTGCTAATCATCATTGCGGTTTTCGCATCAGGCGTAACTTGGTTGATGTCGACTAATCGCATTTTAGCTATGGCTTGCTTGGATGGTGCCGGCCCACGTTGGATCGCATTTACTAATCCTCGTTATGGCACCTCGGTTCGCTTAAACAACATAACTGGAATTATTGCAAGCGCAATTCTGATTCTTGGGTACCGACTAAGCGACGGTGACGTTGCGAAGTACTTTGGCGTTGCAGTTGGTTTTGCAATTGCGATGTCGTTGGTCAATTACCTTGCGATTTTCCCTGCGTTCTGGGTGCTTCGGAACAAGTACCCCGATGCAACACGCCCGTATCGTGTGCCCGCACATCGCACAGTGTCTATTTGGCTCACTTTTGTTGTTGCTTTCGGAATCACTCAACTTTTGGCACCAGGTTTTGGAGACAAATGGTTTGGTGATGCCTATCGTCCAGCGGGCTGGGTAGCAGATCAAGGTCGCCCGTATTACCTAACTGAGTTAGCTGTGCTTCTGGTGGCAGTTCTTATCGCGGTTAGTTTTTGGTACATCGGAAGCCGAAAGTTGAAGGTTGTGCCGCTTGCTAACGAAGTTCCTGCGGAATCTGAAGTGGACGAAGAAGAGCCAGCATCCAATAACTAGAGCAGTTTTGCCGTACGGTTACAACATGATTACATCAGTTGTTGAAGTAGCAAATGCCGAAGTCTTAGTTGCAAAGTACGTAAGTGCGCTGAGCGATGAGGATGTTGCTGCGGATTCGTTGCTGCCAGATTGGTCTCGTGGCCATGTCATCTCACATTTAGCAAACAATGCGCGCGGACTTTCAAACTTGGTTGAGTGGGCGCTGACTGGTGTGCAAAAAGATATGTATGTTTCTGTGGAACAGCGCGCAATCGACATTGAAAATGATGCCAAACGCCCAGGCAAAGAAATTGTCGCCGATTTTCTTGAGCAGTCCAAGATCTTTGCAGCCAACCTTGATCGGCTTATGACAGGACCGGTATTGAGTGAAGAAGTTGTTTTGGGAAATGGATCACATGTGCATCCTCACGAGATAATTACGCTTCGCGAGCGTGAGCTGCTAGTTCATCTTGTTGACTTAGGCGTTGGCTTTAAGGCAAACGACTGGACTTTGGATTGGTCAATCAAAACCCTTAAGAGTGTAAGTGCTGGTAAACGCAAAGAGCCGATTAAATTCCGTCTCTTAATCGCTGGTGATCACACTTGGACTATGGATCAAAACGGAATGACAGATATTTTTGGAACTCCACAAAGTCTGGCTGCTTGGTTAATGGGTCGGGAACCAGACGACAAACTTGTAACATCCGATGGTTCACCACTTGGCAAACCACCACTATGGCTTTAAAGTCAAAACAATACCTAGGAAAGTGAGACAACATGTCTGAAGAACAACCAACAATTACCGTTCGTGCTAACGG
>JBILBY010000033.1:0-7395 GCA_044353415.1 Candidatus Nanopelagicales bacterium
TCCACAGGTAGCTCTTAATGTAATCAACCCTGCAGTTGACCAAGTGCAAACATACGTGGGTGTAACTGATCCAGAATCAGCAGTTGTAATCGAAGGGAGTGGCTCGTGAACGTTTCCGTTGAATACCAAGCTTTAGCTCCAATCATTATCTTGTTGGCAGCAGGCGTACTTTCGGTATTGGTTGAAGCTTTTATCCCTCGCACCTTGCGTCGTCCGATTCAACTTATGTTGGTGCTAGCCAGCATTGTGTTGGCATTTGCTTATGTGGTTATCAATGCCACTGCTGAACTTGCTGGCGATCCGGTAACCAACGGTGGCCAAGTTAAGGGATTGCGTCAGTTGGCAGCAGGTGGCGCAGTTGCCATTGATGGACCTGGCATGGTGATTCAAGGAATTATCTTGCTGGTTTCATTTGTAGCTGCGTTACTGCTTGCAGAACGACAAATTGATCCGCAAGGCGATGCTTTTGCATCACGCTCATCCACACTTCCTGGCAGCGAAGATGAACGACAGTTCACAGCTCAAGGGTGGCTACAAACCGAAATCTGGCCACTGTATTTATTCTGCGTTGGTGGAATGCTGCTGTTCCCAGTTTCAAATGACTTCCTAACTATGTTCGTAGCGCTAGAAGTTTTCTCGTTGCCGCTTTACTTAATGGCCAGCATGGCTCGCCGCCGCCGACTACTAAGTCACGAAGCAGCACTCAAGTACTTCATTCTTGGTGCATTCTCCAGTGCATTTTTCCTATTTGGCGCCGCACTGATTTATGCCGCGACATCTTCAATTAGCTTCAGCACTGTTGCTGTAGCAATGGAGAACTCATCACAAGATGGCTTGATCATTCCAGGCATTGGAATGATCGCAGTTGGCTTGCTTTTCAAAGTTGGAGCAGTTCCATTCCACCAGTGGGTTCCAGATGTTTACCAAGGCTCACCAACTCCACTTACTGCATTTATGAGTGCAGCAACTAAGGTTGCCGCGTTTGGTGCATTACTTCGCGTCTTCTACGTAGCCTTTGGTGGAATGCGCTGGGATTGGCGCCCAATGATGTGGGTAATCGCGATCCTTTCAATGGTTATTGGTTCATTGCTTGCGGTAACTCAAACTGACATGAAGCGCATGCTGGCATTCTCTTCCGTTGCACATACTGGCTTCATTTTGCTTGGCGTAATTTCAACCAGCGCTGCTGGACTTTCTAGCACTTTGTTCTACTTACTTGCTTATGGCTTCACCTCAGTTGGTGTATTTGCAATTGTTGGATTAGTGCGTGACGCTTCCGGCGAAGCAACACACTTGTCGCAGTGGGCTGGGCTTGGTAAGAAATCTCCGTGGATGGCAAGTATTTTTGCGCTATTCCTATTGGCATTAGCTGGTATCCCGCTGACAAGTGGCTTCACTGGAAAGTTCGCAGTGTTCACAGCAGCTATTGATGGCGGCGCAACTCCGCTAGTAATTGTTGCGGTAGTTGCCAGCGCAATCGCAGCGTTCTTCTACGCCCGAGTCATAGTCCTTATGTTCTTTACCGAACCTCCAGTTGATGGACCAAGCGTCGTTGTGCCAAGTGCATTCACGACAGTTGCCATTGGCACCAGTGCAGCATTTACTTTGTTACTCGGAATCGCTCCACAACCAGTACTTGATTTGGTAATCAATGCAGGATTGTTCATTCGCTAGGCCTCAAGTCGCAACTTTGCCTGCAAAATGCAAGGATTGACCTGTGAGCGTTTTATTCCCTGAAGAGTTAGCAGCACTCGAAGAAGAGATGTTTGCTGGGCTTGCTGCGATTGAAGATCGCCTCCGGGAAGAAATCCGAAGTGACTATGAACTTGCTGACATCACAGCGCGCCATTTAGTTGAAGCTGGTGGCAAGAGATTCCGTCCATTGCTCGTTCTTTTAGCATCACACTTTGGCGATCCTAAGTCGGAAGGCGTGGTTCCTTCGGCTGTCGTCGTGGAACTTACTCACTTAGCAACGCTTTATCACGATGACGTGATGGATGAAGCCGAAGTTCGCCGCGGTACTCAGTCTGCAAATAGCCGCTGGGGAAATACCGTTGCAATTCTCAGTGGTGATTTCTTATTTGCCCGATCGTCAAAACTTCTCGCTGATTTAGGACCAGATGCGGTTCGGGTTCAAGCTGAAACTTTTGAAAGACTTGTTATTGGGCAACTTCGGGAAAGTGTTGGACCGCAGGGTGACGAAGATCCAATTGTTCACCACTTAGAAGTGCTGGCAGATAAAACTGGTTCGCTGATCGCAGCTGCTGGAAGATATGGCGCAATGATGAGCGGTGTTTCTGCTGAACTAACAGATCGAATTGCTGACTTTGGCGAAAGTATCGGTATCGCCTTCCAGTTAAGTGATGACTTACTAGACATTGAGTCTGAGGTTTCTGGCAAGACTCCAGGCAAAGACTTACGCGAAGGCATCCGTACCTTGCCAGTTCTATTCGCACTTGCAGATCCAGATACACCACCTCGATTGCGCGAACTGCTAAGCAGAGCTATCACAGATGACGCTGAGCATGCGGAAGCATTGGCAGCGTTGCGAGTACACCCAGCTATGGATCAAGCTCGCGAAGTTCTAGAGCAATGGGCTGATCGCGCCCGCGAGCGACTAACGGCTCTGCCAGACTGCGATGCGAAGACCGCAATGGCAACTCTGGTTGACAGCGTGGCTTACCGCACGGTTTAGCAACCCAAATTACAAGCTGATTCCTCAGTGCAATAGTTTTGATTCATCATGAGTATGCAGGTTGAGAAAGAAAAGCGCTCTGAGCATTCCATTGGTCTAATTAATGGACTCATTGCCTACGGAATCTGGGGCACAGTAGTTCTTTACTGGCCATACCTGGCACCTGCTCAACCACTAGAAATCCTGGCTCAACGAGTTTTGTGGAGCTTGCTATTTGTCGCAGTAATTCTGATTTATCAAAAGCGAATTGCTTCGCTTCGTGTGGTTTTAAAGAATTCAAGGCAAATGAAGCTACTTGGTATGGCCTCCCTACTTATTGGCTTTAACTGGGGTTTGTTTATTTGGGCCACCATGAATGAGCATGTGCTTGACTCATCACTTGGCTATTACATAACTCCGCTCCTTAACGTTGCACTTGGTGTGTTTTTCTTCAAGGAAAAACTACGAAAAATGCAATGGGTAGCTATTGGTATTGCAGCCTTTGCTGTTTTATTCATAACTATTGCAATGGGTGTACTTCCGTGGGTTGCGCTTTCGTTAGCAACCTCATTTGCAATGTATGGATATGTGAAGAAGTTGGCCAACGTCGAAGCGCTAGAAAGTTTGATGATCGAAACCTTGATCTTGACTCCGTTAGCGATTGGCTATCTGATCTGGTTGCAGTTTAATGGTGGCAGCACCTTCTTGGCTTATGGGCTGGACCACACGCTGTGGATGGTTAGCTCTGGAATTGTCACAGCAATTCCGCTCTTGGCATTTGGTGTTGCAATTACCCGATTGCCACTTACCACCATTGGAATGCTGCAATACATCGGACCAACAGTTCAATTCTTCGTTGGCATTTGGGTAACGCAGGAACCGATGCCGCAAGAGCGATTCATCGGATTTGCAATTACCTGGGTAGCACTGGTTATTCTCACGATTGATGCGTTGCGCAACAGGCGTAATGTCAACAAGTCACTAGTAGCAGAGCCTGACTAGAGTCGTACTGTGAGCAATGTTTCAGTGTTACAAGCGGGTCTGGCCTGCTGTGGTGTGGAATCTAGCTCGGTTGATTTAGTTGCAGGTGCCTGGGAGCAAACGGAATCAGTTTCGAAATTGAGTGCAGCCGAACATATTTTGGTAATTGCCGGAACGGTCACTCATGCACTGGCTCCAACTGTGAAGTCTGCTTATGAGGCCTTGCGGGAACCAAAAGTAGTAGTTGCGTTTGGCGCTTGTGCGATCTCTGGTGGTCCTTACTGGGATTCTTACTCAGTTATTTCTGGAGCACATGAGCTCGTGCCAGTGGACATTCAAGTTCCAGGATGCCCGCCAGGACCTGAAGAGTTGGCTGCAGCGTTACTGCAAGCAGTGGAGTTGACGAGAAAATGACAACCCAGCAAGTCGTAGATAATTCTGAATGGAAATCTCAGGCAGTCGATATGAAACAAGCTGGCTTTGTTAGGTGTGAATGGCTTACTGCAACTCACAATGGCGAAGACTCGTTCGAAATCTCTCTAATGCTTTCGAAAGAAGATTTGTCTGAAAGTGTAATTCTTTCTACAAGGGCTGAGGTAAGTATTGAATCTATTTCTGAGATTTATCCAGTCGCTGATTTTCATGAGCGAGAAGTTGCGCAAATGTTTGGCTTTGAATTCATTGGGCAAAAAGATTCAACCCCTGCGTTCGAGATAGAACTTTCAGGATTTCCACTTCGACGAGACTTTGCTCTCGCTACTCGCGCAGATACTGAGTGGCCAGGTGCAGTTGAGCCTGATGAAAACGCAAAGCGTCGTCCATCACTACCGCCAGGCGTTTTACCGGAGTGGAACTCATGACCCACTCAACCATTGCCTTGCATCCAGCATCATGTACTTCCTGCATGCTTTGTGTTCGAGAGTGTCCGGACTGGTGCATAACTGTGCAAGCTCACTCTGAACCAGATCCAGAAGCTCCGGCGTACAGCAATTCCCGTAGGCAAGCCACAAAAAATGTTTTGGATCAATTCACTATCGATTTTGGGCAATGTATGTGGTGCGGTATTTGCATCGATGTTTGCCCATTTGATGCGCTGTTCTGGTCAGACTCACCAATGCCAGCAGGGCAAGGCAGAGGCGAATTGATTTACGGAATCGAAGCGCTAGCCGCCTCATTGCCTAGTGCAAGACGAAGTGATGGGTCAGTGGCACCACAAATAGACGAACCACCAAGTGGCCGACGAAAGAAATAACTAGCGATAGTTCGTGTATTGAACTGCGAAATCTAAATCAGATTCACTCAGCAACTGCTGAACTGCTTGCAAATCATCTCGACTCTTTCCAGTCACGCGAAGTTCTTCACCCTGAACTTGAGTCTTTACGTTCTTTGGGCCTTCATCGCGAATTAGCTTGCCAATTTTCTTGGCTTGCTCTTGGCTAATTCCAGCTTTGAATTCGCCATTGATTTTGTAGTCCTTGCCAGAAAGTCGAGGATCGCCTGCGGTGAAGGACTTTAGGCTGACACCACGCTTGATGAGTTTTTCGCGAAAAACTTCAAGCGCGGCTTTGGCTCGATCTTCGGTGCTAGAAGAGATCTCGACACCGAGTTCACCTTTCCACTCGATCGAAGTTTCAGTTCCTTTGAAGTCAAACCGAGTGGCAAGTTCTTTCGCTGCTTGGCCGAGGGCATTGTCGGCTTCCTGACGATCAACTTTGCTCACAATGTCCATACTGGAATCAGCCATTTTTACCTCACTAGAAACTGGATATTTCACCCCACTTTACTTTGCGGTAATCGAGCAAAAAGCAAGAGGTCCACGACACGGAAATTTGGACTATCTGGCTATTTTGGAAAACCTATGAACGTTAACTTCACTTGCCGTAATCTTCGTATTTATAAGCATTTTGCAAATTGGAGTTTAAATGGGCGTGGCAGTAATCACCGGAGCAGGTAGCGGGATGGGTAGAGCCACCGCAGAACTGTATCTCGACCGGGATTGGCAAGTCATAGCTATTGATATCTCCGATAACCCAGGTCTGGAATCTGCAAACTTACATTGGGTTAAAGCAGATGTTCGAAATCGAGAAGCACTAGAAGCAGCCCTAGCACCAGCGGTTGCTGCAGCTGGCGGCCAAATAGATGCAGTTGCAAACATTGCTGGCGTTTTCCCACCTACAACTCTTGAGACATTTACTGAAGAGAATTTCCGTTTCATCTTTGATGTGAACGTTCTTGGAGTACTGAATGTCACCGCCGCTTGTGTTCCGTATATGAAGTCGGGATCTGCGGTAGTTAACTTCGCATCAGTCGATGGATTCACAGTTTCACGCGGACAACTTTTGTATGGTGCCTCAAAGTCTGCAGTCATCATGATCACAAAATCACTAGCACTTGAACTTGCGCCAAAAGGAATTCGGGTTAACGGGATTGCACCTGGTTGGGTTGCTACGCCAGGAAACGCAGCAACTGGTCGAATGGAAGAAGCTGCCAAATCAATTCCAATTGGTCGAGTTGCCCAACCTTCAGAGATTGCGGAGTGGGTCTGGTTGCTTTCGGACCCAACTAAGGCAGGCTTTGTTGATGGTGAAACCATTGTGATCTCGGGTGCGGATGTAATGCGATGATTTCAAAACAAACTAGATTTGTAGCAAGTTACTTGAATACGGAGACGGTGCAATGAGTAAGTACTGCGTAATTGGCGCTGGCCCAGCCGGCTTGGCATCCATGAAAACTTTGGTTGATGCTGGCCTTGAATTTGATTGCTTTGAGCGCACTCAAGCTGTTGGTGGACACTGGAACACCGACTATGAAGCTTTGCATTTGATTACTTCAAGCAAAGTCACTGGTTATGAAGGTCACCCCATGCCAGAAGACTGGCCAATTTTCCCAAGTCGCAAACTTATGTTGCAGTACTTTGAAGATTTTGCAGATGAGTTTGATTTACGAAAGTACGTAACGTTTGGAGTTTCAGTAGATCGAGTTGAACCACTTCCAACAGATGGACCAACTGGTTCTGCTGGTTGGAATGTAACAACGAGTGATGGCAAGACAAGCACTTACGATGGCGTATTTGTAGCTAATGGACATTTGTGGGATGAAAAGCGACCAGAATTCCCGGGCAAATTCACGGGCAAAACTATTCACTCTGGCAGCTACACAAACACCAAAGATATTGACGGCACCCGAGTCTTGGTTATTGGTTCGGGTAACTCTGGCTGTGACTTAGCAGTCGATGCTGCGCAAAATCTTCTTGAGACTGACATTGTGATTCGTCGTGGTCATTTCTTCCAACCTAAAACTTTCTTTGGTGTGCCTCGCGCGGAACTTGGCTGGATGCAGGAATTTACTTTCGAAGAGCAAGACCTGATTGCCCGATTAATGATTCGGTTATCTGTTGGTACTCACGAGAATTACCCAGGTATGCCAGCACCAGATCATCGCACTCTGGCTGACGGTCCACCAGTTGTAAATCAATTGCTGCTTTATTGGATTCATCATGGCCGCATTGCGGTTAAGCCAGGCATCGAACGATTTGATGGCAAGACAGTGCACTTCAGCGATGGCACTTCAAAGGAATACGACACGATTCTGTATGCAACGGGCTTCCATGCTTCGCTGCCATTTTTATCTGAAGAATATATTGAAAGACAAGAAGGCGTTCCGCTACGAGTTGGAGCTGCCATTGTTCCAATTGGCTTAGAGAAGCTTTACTTGATTGGAATGATCGGAGCCCGTGGACC
>JBILBY010000034.1:0-7325 GCA_044353415.1 Candidatus Nanopelagicales bacterium
AACTAAAGGCCGTTTAGTTAGAGCTCTGGCTCAGTCTGCCAAGACTGTAAATAGTGTTGAGCAACTAGCGAACTTAGCTGAAAAAGTGGCGCTAGATGTGAAAATTATCAAGCCATCCAAGATTGGAATACCTTGGGGACTCGACGTAATTGTTGAGGTTTTGTAAGCCTTCGGGTTATCGATTCCATTTTTTTCTAAAAACCCCTTGCCATGAGGTTTTCATAGGCGTAGGAATGGCTTAGTTAGAAAATGTCGCCCCGGTTGGATCATTGCCAAGCGTCATCGATGCCAGGCAAAAGCGTCACCGCAGGGCAAAGGCAATTTCTAGCGAATTGAGACCCCGCAGTAACTCATACTTATTGCGGGGTCTTCTCCATATATCCTCCCAATACTTTCCAAATCCGCATCTTGGTGTGCGCTAGGTCATCTCAGGTTTCATATGTCCCAGTTGGAGATCTCCAATAAAGTTGGGCTAAGCACTTCAAACTAAAGGAAACCTCTGTCGTGGACAATCTGCTTGAAAAAGACCTCACCGCAATTGAGTTTGATGATCAAGCCAAAACTAGAGCCTTACCTGCCAGGGCCCAGACAATCGTCGTTGGTGCTGGGGTAGTTGGCAGCAGCATCGCTTATCACTTGGCTGAGTTGGGCCACAAAGATGTGCTGCTAATTGAGCGGTCCTCGGTTGCTTCAGGCACAAGTTGGCACGCAGCAGGATTAGTGGTTCGATCCCGCGCAACTCATGCCATGACAAAACTTTCTTATTACGGAATCGATGCCTACCGTGCGATTGAAAAAGAAACTGGCATCAATGTTTCGCTACAGCAAAACGGTTCACTCTCATTAGCTCGCACGCCAGGTCGTCTAGATGAATTGCGCTACAGTCACATGGTCGCCAGCCACAACGGAATATCAAGCGAACTAGTTTCACCCGAGCAAGTTGCAAAACTTCATCCACTAGCAACTGCTGATGGACTACTTGGTGGAATGCATCACGCTGAAGACGGACACGTAAATCCAGGTCGCGCAGCTATGGCGTTTGCAAAGGGCGCCCACACTCGCGGCGTAACAATTCGCGAAGGTGTCACTTTAACTGGTGTGCAAAAGGTAAATGGTCGAATTACTGCGGTTGAAACTGACCAAGGTGTTGTTGAGTGTGAAAACTTAGTTCTGGCTGCCGGCTTATGGACACGCGAACTTGCGGAAAAGTGTGGCGCATTGGTTCCGCTTTATCCAGCAGCACACGTGCACGTAACAACCGATCCAATCGAAGGTGCTGATGTTCCACTACCTGTGCTTCGCGACTTGGATGGCTACTTATATGTTCGCGGCCACAACGGTTCGTTAGTTGTTGGCGCTTTCGAACCAGACGGCATTCCAGTTGATTCGCGCACGCTAGCGAAAGACTTTGCATTTGGTGAATTTGATCCTGATTGGGAGCACTTTGCAGCGATTAAGGGATTCGCCGAAGATCGCATTCCTGCGCTAAAGACTGCTAATTACTCACGCTTTCTGAATGCCCCTGAATCCTTCACTCCGGATGCAAGTTTTTGTCTAGGGGAGACTGCTGAAGTCGATGGGCTGTGGATCGCTGCCGGCTTTAATAGCCAAGGCATTATTTATGCGCCTGGTGCTGGTAGAGCACTTGCAGAATGGATTGTTGCAGGCACTCCAACTACAGATGTTTCAGCGGTTGATGTGCAGAGGTTCTCGAAGTACCAATCGAATCGCCCGTACTTGCATGAACGCACCAAGGAAGGCCTAGGGCGCCTTTACGCAATGCACTGGCCATTCCTGCAGCCTTACACCGCACGTAACATCCGTCGCTCACCATTACATGATCGCCTGGATGCAGCCGGCGCAGTCTTTGGCGAACTAGTTGGTTATGAGCGGGCAAATTGGTTTGCACCGAGTGGCACCAAGCGCGAATACGAATACAGCTACCAACGACAGAACTGGTTTGAGCATTCCGCAGCGGAGCATAAAGCCGCGCGTGAAGCCGTAGCAGTTTTCGATCTTTCAACCTTTACCAAAGTTGAAGTTGCTGGTCCTGATGCTCTAAAGGTTGTTCAGTCTGTAACCACTTCAAATCTGGATGTGAAGGTCGGTCGCGTTGTTTACACTCTCATGCTCAATAAGGGTGGTGGCATCGAACTAGATGGCACGATTACTCGACTAGCTGAAGATAGATTCTTAGTCGTAACGCCAACAGCAGCTCAGACCAAGACTTTCGCAATGTTCCGTCGCGCTGCCAGAGGAAATGCTGCCGCAGTATTTGATGCCAGCGCAGGTCTAGCAACTATCGGCATCATGGGACCGAACTCGCGAGAGTTGTTGTCGCGCATTAGCCCAGCTGACTTCTCAACTGAGAATCAACCATGGGGAACTGCTCGCGAGATCGAAGTTGGAAACGGATCGGCTATGTGCCTGCGCGTTAGTTTCGTAGGCGAACTTGGTTATGAACTTTACCCAACCAATGACATCGCTACTTCCATCTATGACTCGGTAATTGAAGCAGGCGAAGGTCTAGGACTTCGTCGTGCGGGATACCACGCGCTAGATAGTTTGCGAGTTGAAAAGGGTTATCGCCACTTAGGTCATGACATCGGACCAATTGATGATCCTTACCAAGCCTCACTTGGTTTCGCTGTGAATCTAAAGAAGGGTGATTTCGTAGGTCGCAGTGCGATCGAAGGAAAACAAAATCCAGATCGTCGTCAGGTTTACATCAAGCTGGATAATCCTGAGCCGCTATTTGTTCATGACGAATCAATTTTGCTCGATGGAAAAATCATTGGACACGTAACTTCTGGTTCTTACGGTCACACCATCGGTGGAGCTTGCGGGCTTGGCAACATTCCAGCGGATGTGCCAGCAGGTTCAAACTTTGTTGTTGATTGCGCGGGAGTGTTAACCCCAGCAACCATCAGCGATGTTCCGTTCTATGACCCAGAGAACTTGCGCCTTAAGGCCTAAGTAATCGCAGTTTTCATTGGACTGAAATAGATCTATCCTTAGAAAAGACGAGTCGGTCGGATGATCGCGGGCAGCAATGTTCGAGGAAAGTCCGGACTCCATAGGGCAAGAGTGGTGGATAACATCCACCTGGGGCGACCCACGGGAAAGTGCAACAGAAAGTAAACCGCCTAGCAATAGGTAAGGGTGAAACGGTGAGGTAAGAGCTCACCAGTACTTATGGCGACATAGGTAGCTAGGTAAACCCCACTCGGAGCAAGACCAAGTAGCAGGTGACTGCCCGTCACACGCCTGCAGGTAGGTTGCAACAGGTTGTTGGTAACAACAATCGCAGATGGATGATCATCGCGCGCAAGCGTACAGAATCCGGCTTACAGACCGACTCGTCTACTTATTTGGTTGTAATTGATGAGTGTTACGATTTTGAGTATGAATCCCATTCATCACATAACACTTTCTGTTTCTGACCTAAAGCAAACTTCAGATTGGTATCTGAAGCTTTTCGGCGATGCGGAAGTGTTTCCTAGTGAAGGTGACGGTTGGCAGCGAGTAGTTCTAGTTTGGGCCAATGGTTTAATGCTTAGTTTTACAAAGCACGAACTGAGTAATCCAGATGAGTCCTTTTCGCATTTGCGCATTGGGCTTGATCACATAGGAATCTCTTGCCAAGATCAGGCGGAGGTAGTGGATTGGTTCAATAGACTTTCCGAGCTGCAATTTGAGCACGGTCCAATTGAAGATGCATCCTATGGCTGGGCAGTAACCGCTAGGGACCCTGACAATATCCCATTGGAATTTTTCTGCCCAAAATAGTGATCCCTCGATTCGTCGGATCGAACTCTTTACGAATCCCGCTTACAGACCGACTCGTCTACGCCCTATTGTTGCTGAGATTTTTCAGCCGCTTGCAGTACTCCCGCAACAACCTTTGCAGGGTTCGCATTTGGGTTTGCGGCAACTGATCTGAGCCATGGTTCGCCGTTAATAGTTGTGCTTGACACCATTACATCATCAGGAAGATGCCGCTTAATGTCGTCAACGCTTACGCTCTTGTGACGCCAACAGACCACTCCACAGTTAGGTGCTGACCGTAATTCAAGATCAGCGTGCGCCATAACAAGCGCGGCGAGTTCATCAGCAAGTGTCATTGAATTGTCGATCATGCTGGCAATGCCTTCGCGACCAAAAGCAAGAAGCATTGCAATTAGTGGGGCGGCAATGGTGCCATGTGATCCCAAAACACCAACGTTAGGTACCGCCAAATACGCCCCGTCGATACTGATTGATTTATGTGCCGTTTCGTGATCGGCAAACAAAATAAATGCAGATTCTTTCGGCTGAAAGAGCCACTTGTGTGCCGAGATTGCAATGCTGTCAGCACTTTCTATTCCATCAAGAAGGTGTCGATGGCGCTCGCTCAGACGGAGCGGGCCAGACCAGGCTGCGTCAATGTGACGCCAATGAGCCTCACTTGCTGCATCAAGCGGCTCAATTTCGCCAGTACTGGTCGTTCCGGCAGTAATCACAGCGACAGCATCCATGAGATCGCCAGTGTTGGACCAGTCATCAATGATTCTGTGTTCCATTCCAAGAAGGTGTGCAGATTTGCGGATGCTGAGGTGAGCGCCGGTTCCTGAAACAACAACGCGGCATCCACTTTCCCGTGCTGCCCAAATTGCAGTCAAGTTTGCAACTGTAGAGCCAGGCGTCATGTGTCCACCGGACATTCCGAACCACGGCGCTATCCAATCGACTGCGAGCTTTTCCAATTCGCGAGCACGTGGGGCAGTGTCGGGATGCAATAGGTTCTGATTTCGGCTCGCAGTCCAAAGGTGCATTGCCCAAGTGATTGCGGGCGTAGGTGGATCCATGTGCGCGAAGAACCCAGGCGCTCCAAGGTCCCGACTTTTACCGAGCACATCATCAAACATCGCTGAAAGCGCATCCATTGAACCAATGCCCATTTCAGGAAGCTTTGCGGGCAGAGGTGCTGAGGATGTGAAATTCTCGGGGCTTGTTAAGAGTTCAAGGGCGCGTAATAGGAGTTGCTCGTTCGGCTGGAAATCCTCAGAATTCATGGAATTAGTTTTTCATGAGAGATCAAAACCCAAACTGTAAAAAAGCTTGCCCGATGTTGAAAATCAGTCGGTGCTGATGTCACCGGTGCTACTCACGTCGCCTTCGTTCCAGCTGTGCTGCCAAGCGTGTTGTTCCGCTACTAGGCCCTCGCGGAATACAAAGTATTCGATTCCACGCTCGAAAACTTTTTTGCCGGTTTCCGGATGAGTGTAAGTGCTGTTCCAAGAAGCAACGATTGTGTCATCGCTATGCGCCAAATACTTTTTGGTGATATTTAAGTCTTTGGCGTACGCGAACCATTTCGCTGGGCGAGTTGCAAGCTCTGGGCCAGTTTGTCTCTGGTTCGTTCCCCATACCTGAACAGCATCTTCGGTAAATCCTTTAGCTGCTTCTACACCATCGCGTGCCTGCCAGATAGCTTCCAAATCCTTGACCCATTGGCGTGGGTCTGCTGGCAAATTGTTTCCTTTAGTTTCCATTAGGTAGTTTCTCCTGATCGTGTTTTTATGTTTGTTTTTAGATGTCGAGTAGAAGCATGCGACGTTCGTAATCTGTAACGACTACTGATGCAGCACGAACGCTCTGGCGGCCAAAATTGGCATAGTGTTTTTGAACATCCTCGCCAAAAGCTGTGCGAACAAATTCGGAAGTTTCGAACACATCGGTTGCTTCGCCAAGATCCGATGGAAGCTTTGGAGCATCCTTAATGTCATATGCATTTCCAATAGTTGCGCCACCAATCGGCTCACGCTTTTCTTCAATGCCACGTAATCCTGCAGCAAGCATTGCTGAATAGGCTAGGTAAGGGTTGACGTCCGCTCCTGGAATTCGATTCTCGATTCGACGAGCCGCACCCTTGCCGACAAGACGTAATGCGACTGTCCTGTTGTCTTCACCCCAGGTCAACATGTTTGGTGCGAATGTTCCTGCTCGCATTCTGCGGTAGGAATTTGTAGTCGGGGCAAAGAATAGAAATGCATCGGGTAGATGTGCCATCATGCCGCCAAGAAAATGGCGCATGGTTGCCGAGTTGCCCTTACCGGCTGGACCATCTGAAAATGCACTCTGGCCATTTTTGTCTAGTAACGACATATGAATGTGGCACGAGCTTCCGCCTAAATCATGTGCCAGTTTTGCCATGAATGTTGCGACCAGACCTTGTTGAAGCGCAATGTCTTTCGCGCCCGCCTTCAGAACCATATGGCGATCAGCTGCCTCAAGTGCATCGGTGTATTCCAGGTTTATCTCGACCTGTCCCGGCGCATACTCGGCTTTTACCATTTCAATTTTGACTTCTGCGGACTCCATTTGGCATCGTAGCTCACCTAGATATCCTTCATCTTCAGACATGCGACTTAATGTTTCGGGGTGGAGCGTGCGGTGCTTGGTTTGCAGATTCACGAACCCTTTATCAAATGCGGTCTCTGGCGTTTCTTTTAATAGGTAGCACTCGAGTTCGGAAGCGAAGAGTGGTCGCAAACCATGTTCGGCAAGCTTGGCGATCATGCTCTTAAGAATGGTTCGCGGCGCAACTGAAATTTCAGATCCATCAGGTTTTGTCGCATCACCCATAATGAATGCCGTCTTTTCAAACCACGGATAGGGCCGGATGGATGTAAAGTCCGGGCGAACATGAAGATCGGGGTATCCATTTGCCCAACCAGTTAACTCATAACCTGGATCGAGTGCATGATCGTGTCCCCAACCCAACACAACCGAACAAGTGCCAACGCCGTCTTGTCCTGCACCCAAGAAATGCCGGCCAGTCATGCGCTTAGCAAAGAGGCGCCCTTGCATGTCGGGGCTAGCAACTATGACAGTTTCGATATCTCCCGATCCAATAAGGGACCTGAGTTTTTCAAGTTCCATAGTCTTTCCTCTCGTCTATTGGGTTGATTGCAATTTTAAAGGTATTAGTACGTACCTTATAGACTAAGCGAGGAACTAGATCACCCGCGGCCTATTTGAGGAATTAACGGAAATGTCTGACACAGAATCAGTTGGCTCTCAGGGCGAGGCTTTGCTGCGCGGGTCCGCACCGTCAGCCAACATGTTCGAGGAAACAGTTGAGAGATTGGGCCACTCAATCAAACTTGGGCTCATCAAGCCCGGCCAGCAGTTGCCACCTGAGCGTGAACTGGCGGAATTAATAGGAGTCAGCCGAGTAACGGTGCGATCAGCTTTACAGGTACTTGTGCAAGGTGGCTTTTTAATCGCTAAACGCGGGCGAAACGGTGGGACGTTTGTTGTAGACCATCCACCCGTATGGA
>JBILBY010000035.1:0-7115 GCA_044353415.1 Candidatus Nanopelagicales bacterium
AGCCAATTTCAGTTATTAGATCGAGTGCCCGTTGGACACCACCCAATGGAATTGCTTTAACTACCAAAATGTCGGCCGCTGATCGAATCTCATCGACATCCACACTGGATGCCAATCGCAAAGATTCATCCACCGCAATTTGGATTGGTTGCGTCCAGCTTCGCATTCTGTTCTTAAGTTCAATCAACTCAGCAATTGTCGAACAGGGCTGCTCAATGTAATCAAGTCCGCCAGCAGCTTGCTCAAGTATCGGAATCGCTTGCATAGCTAGTTCAAGATTCCATTGCCCGTTTACATCGATTCGAATTTTTCCTTCGATGCCTAATCGGTCCAAGGTAGTGCGAACTGCTTTGACTCGTAACTCATCACTAGCCAAGGAGTCTGGAGATGAATCAGCAACCTTAATTTTGAATGTGGTCATCCCATGAACCTTGACTGCAGCTTCGACTGCGGAAATTGTTTGCTCAACATTCAGTATCGGAATAATGGAATTCACTGGGACTGAAGATCGAAGTTTCGCAGGAAATGTTCCAAAGGCAGATTCGAGTGCTCCGGCCAGCCACTTAGCGCAAACCTCGTCGCCGTATTCAGGGAACGGTGCAAACTCACCCCAGCCTGATGGTCCACTGATTAAGCCGCCAGTGCGTGTTTGAGTATTACGAAACTTTCCGTTTAGCTTTAACGCAAATGGAATAGTTTGTTCCGCAATCTCCGCAATAGTCATATCGCTGCAAAAAACTATGGACGTTTTGGAAACTGCGAGAAATCAGGACGACGCTTTTCTTTATAAGCATTACGACCTTCTTGTGCTTCTTCGCTCATATAGAAGAGCAAGGTTGCATCGCCAGCAAGTTGTTGAATTCCTGCTAAACCATCATCAGCAGCATTGTGACTTGCCTTTAGCATGCGAAGGGAAAGTGGTGATAGTCGCAACATCTCTCGGCACCACTGAACAGTTTCAATTTCAAGATCTTGTAGTGGCACAACTGAGTTCACTAAGCCCCAGTCATACGCTTGCTCGGCGCCATACTGACGACACAAGAACCAAATTTCGCGCGCCCGCTTTTGTCCAATGTGGCGTGCAAGTAATCCAGAGCCATAGCCACCATCGAAGGATCCAACGATTGGACCAGTTTGTCCAAAGCGGGCATTGTCAGCAGCAATGGAAAGATCGCAAACTACGTGCAACACATGTCCGCCACCGATTGAGTAACCGGCAATCATTGCAACAACTGGTTTTGGAATTCGACGAATTGCAATTTGTAAATCTAAAACGTTGAGTCTACCTACTCCAGCTTGAGCAACTGCATCATCACCGATGTACCCATCATCGCCACGGATCATTTGATCGCCACCACTGCAGAAAGCCCAATCACCTTGGCCGGTCAAAATTACTACGCCAACACTTGGATCGTCACGAACTACATCAAAAGCATGAATTAATTCCTGCACAGTTTGTGGTCGGAATGCATTGCGCTTCTCAGGACGATTGATGGTGATTTTGGCAATGCCTGAATCAACACCTGCAGATCGTTCCAAAATAATGTCGGTGTAATCACCGGTTCGTACCCACTCACAGGCAGTCGTGATTGATGAGTAACTTGGGTCTTTTTTCGCAGGACTGTCGTCTGCAACCACTGGTGGGAGTACGTACTTTGTGCGGGTATCCATAACAAACCTTAGGAAAATCTTGAGGAATAGTTCTTCGCTCTAGGCTAGTCTCGATGACGCAATCTGACACATCCAGAAAAAGCCAGAATCCGCGGGTACTTACCGCGGTGACGGTTCCCCCTGGCATGGGTGGAGTTTTGAAACTCGCCTCAGTTATCGGTCCTGCCCTTGATGGCTCAGGCCCGGCAATTGCTCCAATGGCTGCCAGCCCTGAATTTGTTGTTACTCAGACATTGGAAGCGCTTCGCCCCGACGATCCAAATCATCCACTCGAATCCAACGACATTGCAATTGTTAGCGCGACATCGGGATCAACCGGGACTCCAAGAGGGGTATTACTAAGTCAACAAGCTTTGTCAGCTTCTGCAAGAGCTTTTGGGAATCGCTTTGGCACCAACAATCGTTGGGTGGTATCCATGCCAGTACATCGCATTGCCGGCATCATGGTTCTGGTTCGGTCTTGGTATCACAACAGTCCATTTGAAATTGATCCAAGTGTTGGCGGCGCTCGTCAATTTGAAGCCGCTGCGTTTGCTGCCACCACAATGCGAGCTGTTCGAGAGAGCAATAAAGATGGCCGAGCGCTAATGGTTTCTTTGGTACCAACTCAGATTGCTCGACTCATTGAGTCAGGCAGCGTTGGAATTGAAGCCTTGCAGTCTTACGACTTAGTACTCAGTGGGGCTGCGGCAACTCCGCAACCAATGTTAAACAAAATGCGCGAATTAGGAATCAAGGTTTCTATTTCTTATGGCATGACCGAAACTTGTGGTGGCTGTGTATTTGATGGCCGACCACTTGATGGCGTAAACATCTCACTTGGCACCAAAGATGATGTTGAGCCAGGTCGGGTGACAATTTCTGGAGCAGTAGCTGCCAGCGGTTACCGTCTGCGTCCTGATCTAGATGCAGTCAGTTTTATCTCAGGCCAAGTTCAAACGCATGATGTTGGAAAACTCGACGCCAGCGGCCTCCTTCATATTTTGGGTCGATTAGATGACGTTGTAACAGTTGGTGGAGTAAACGTTGCCCTGAGCGCTGTTGAATCATTGATCCGACATCATCCAGCAATCGAAGATGTTGCTGTCATTGATTTACAAGATGAACTCTGGGGATCTATTCCAATTGCTTATGTAGTAACTCGCAATCATATTTCCAATCCTTCAAGTTTGATCTCCGAGATTCAGGGAACAATTCGTGATCAAATCAGTAGAGCTGCAGTTCCTCGAACTGTGCAAATCGTGACTTCACTACCTATGCTCGATTCTGGAAAAATCGATCGGATAAGTTTGCGGATGCAAGCCGCAAACGAAATGACACAGAAACTGTTTCCGCACCCAGGAACAAATCATTAAGGATTTTCATGGCCACCCGTTCTCAATGGATTGACGGCGCTCGAACCCGAACTTTGCCGGCAGCTGTAGCTCCAGTTTTGGTTGGAACTTCAATTGCGGAGTTCGAAGGATCCTTTCGGCCACTAATTGCATTGCTGGCACTTGTTGTAAGCCTGTCCCTCCAAATTGGCGTTAACTATGCAAATGATTACAGCGATGGCATCCGTGGCACTGATGAAAATCGCGTTGGTCCAGTTCGTCTCGTTGGACAGAAGTTAGCAACTCCCGAAGAAGTTAAGCGGGCGGCATTCATCTCGTTTGGAATTAGCGCACTGGCTGGACTCGGCATGGTTTTGCTAAGCCAAGTTTGGTTACTGATTCCGATCGGCATCGCCGCAATTGCTGCTGCTTGGTTTTACACCGGAGGATCTAAGCCATATGGCTACGCCGGTTACGGTGAATTGTTTGTTTTCGTGTTCTTTGGCCTTGTTGCAGTCGCTGGCACAAGCGCTAGCCAAACTGGCCAAGTGACTGTTTTAGCTTTGCTGGGCGGTGTCGCATGTGGCGCGTTTTCAACTGCGATTTTGGTAGCAAACAATTTGCGAGATATCCCAACGGATCAACTATCTGGGAAACGAACTTTGGCAGTTCGATTGGGCGATGCAAAAACCCGCGAATTTTATCGCGCCTGCATTTTGGTTGGCTTCTTTATGCCACTTGCTATGAACTTTTCCGAGACGGGGCCGGAAAGTGCATTTATCGGATTGTTCGCAATTCTTAGTGCTCGGCGCCCATTGCAGGCAGTCAGTAATGGCGCTACTGGTCCAGATTTGATTCCAGTACTGGGTGATACCGCACGCATGCTATTGCTTTTCTCAGGAATGATTTCTGTTGCAATTTGGTTGTCACCAAACGGAATGTAAACTACTCGTCAAAATCTTCTTTACGAGTATTGGCATCTAGCTTTTGATTGATGCCGGTGAAGTACGCCGAAATTCGCCCACCTAGTTGGGAGCGCTGACTGTTAAGTAGGACCAAAGATAAAAGTCCTGAACCCAAGAACCCCAAAATAATTAATAGCGGCCCGCGTAGGCCAAACAAATAACCAATACCTAAGGTGACTGCAAGTAAGCCAAGTCGGGCCAGAGTGTATGAAATGAATGGGTTCACTTCATTAGTTTATGTCTGTTCGCCAAGTTTCGAATTCTGACTTACGATCTAGGTATGCCTCGCTTTGTTTTACTTGTTTTGGTCATAGGTCTATCGGTCTATGCCCTTGCTGACTGCTTACAGACACCAAATCCAAAAGCGCTACCGAAATTGGTATGGCTTGCAATCATTGTCCTAATTCCTGTAATTGGTCCACTGCTATGGATTTTGTTTGGCCGGACCAATGGTCGTGGCTGGGGACGCGGCGACGACGATGTGTTTGCGCCAGATGACGATCCGAGTTTCTTGCGCGATCTTTCGCCTAAGCGATAACTATCGCCTATAGGCCAGAGTATGAATGCAGGCCTTGGACGAAAATGTTCACCACAAAGTAGTTGAAGAGAATCGTGGCGTAGCCCGCAAGTGCTACGTAAGCTGCTTTTTTGCCACGCCAACCTGCAGTTGCCCGGGCGTGTAAGTAAGCCGCATAAATCACCCAAGTAATGAAAGCCCAAGTTTCTTTTGGATCCCAGCCCCAGTAACGACCCCAAGCAGCCTCGGCCCAGATTGCGCCAGCAATAACTGCGAAAGTCCAAATCGGAAACATAAACGCATGAATTCGATATGACATTAGGTCTAAGCGATCTGCGGAAGGAATGCGTTGTGCGAAAGCAGAACTGCGGCCTGGTTCTTTTCCAGTTGCTACCCGATCCTCAGCTGCTTGCGCAACGAGGTACAAACCTGACAATGCAGCGCCTATCGTGAAAGCCCCGATACAGACCACTGCGGCAGACACGTGAATCGCTAGCCAATAAGAATTCAAAGCTGGAACCAGCTGTGCGCTTTCCGTGTACAAAACCGTTAAGGCAAGTCCTAAGTCAAGTAGCACTGGAATCGAAATAAATAGTCCGAGCCAACGAAGATCGCGCGAGATTGACATTAAGCAGTAAGTAAGTGAAACAGCAAAGCCAGCTGCTAACGAAAACTCGTACATGTTTCCGATTGGCACTCGACCAGCCGATAGTCCTCGGAAAAGAATTCCAAGTCCAAGTAGTAAAGTTCCTAGCCAAGTTAGCGACATGCCGATGTTGCCGGCCCGACGTCCTTCGCCAAGATCAACACCATCAGAAACTGAAGTTGAAACTGATGGTTCGTCTAGAGTCGCGGTGGATCCCTTACGAACTTGGTGCGATGCACTTGTTCGTTGCGCCGAAACTTCAATAGTTTCAATTCTGCGGCCTTTAGCTAACGAAACGCTGAATGCAACCATGGCTCCGGTAAAGGCAGTCATTGATCCGTAAACCATGGCGTTACTTGCTTGCGCCAATGTTTCATTTACAGTCATAACTTTTCCTCCGGAGCATTTACCAGTTTGGCAAGCTGTGAAATTTCATCCGCCAAACCAGGAGCTTCAGTTTTTGATAACCCAGCAACTTCAATCAGATTACCTTCATCTTCGGAAGTCGTCACTCGCAACCAAGCTCGGCGACGCGGAATCAAAAGTGACAAGGACAATCCAACAATGGATGCAATGGCAGCACCAAGTGCCCAGCCCTTGCCTGGATCTTTTGTGATTACAAACGATGCCCACTGGCGATAGCCCGTAAATTCAACAGTTCCCGCCGAGTTTGGAAGATTCCAGGTTTCGCCAGGGGCTAGTTCTTCAATTCCAATTCGTTCCATGTTTTCGGTGTCAATTCGATAAACGCTTTGTGGCATTCCAGAATCGAGACCTAAATCACCCTGCCAGGCACTCAAGTAAACCTCTGGATCATCTGCTGCTGGAAACTTTGAAACTGGACCGTTTGTGAAGTCTTCCGAAACGGTTGGGAGGAAAAACCCCTGCAGACCAATTTGTGGAACCGTGTCAGGTACTTTAACTACTCCACTTGAAGTGAAGGCGGAGTCTTGCGGAAGAAATACGGCTGCATCTTCCCAAACAACTTTTCCATCAGCGTCACGGACTGTGAATTCAGGTGCATAACCATGGCCAACCAAATAAACCGTGATACCTGAAGTGCGAAGTGGATAGTTAACTTCAATAGTTACTGGTCTTGGTTGCGACTTTGGATCGTCCTTGACTAAAACGTCGGCACGGAAAGCTCGTGGCGCACCATTTTGCTGTCCCCCACGTTGGAAGGTCGATTCAAACTCCGTGAGCTCAAATGAAAACGGCGGTAAGTCATCGGCGCCAAACATTCGACCTGGAGCAAAAGTGTCGTACTGCGTAACGTTGTTCGCACGATTACAGTTCCGCGATAACCAACTGCGCCGCCATAGCCAACCGCTATTAACAAAACTAAAAGTGATAAATGAAATAGCAAGTTGCCGGTTTCGCGCGTGTAGCCCTTTTCTGCCGAAAGCCAATCCTCACCTTGTCGGACTCGCCAGCCCCGCTTCTTCCAGGCTGCAGCGGTATCCGAGACAACCTGTTCGGCGTTCGCATTACTTTTCCACTGGAGGTGCACCGGTAAGCGACTGAGATTTCTTGGCGCTGCTGGAGGCTGACTTCTAAGTTCTTTGTAGTGATCAACTGCTCGTGGCAACACACATCCAGTTAGCGAAATGAATAGCAGCAGGTAGATCGAAGCAAACCAAGGTGAAGCAAAAACGTCGAACATATAAAACCGGTCGAGAATCGGACCAGTAGTTGGGTTGTCCTTTAAGAATTCATTAACTCGCAGCGGTGAAGTACCTCGTTGCGGAAAAATTGAGCCTGGAATACTTGCCAGCGCTAGTAAGAAAAGCAAAATCAATGCAATGCGCATGCTGGTTAGCTGTCGCCATAACCACCGCATAGTTGCCATTACTTACTCACCACTAATTCTCATTAGATTGGTACTCCCCAATCGGCTGCCCAAACGCGCAATCCAATTGTTAGGTCATTCCAGTAACCAGTTACAAGGAGTAACCCAATCACGATAAGCATGACGCCACCGAAATACATAATTCCTCGCGAAT